>NZ_JACGAV010000017.1:0-35438 GCF_020137645.1 Campylobacter sp. RM12637 | reverse complement strand
ATTTTTATCTTTTGTTTGATATTGTTTTGGTTAATTAGAACTTGAATAGTTCTAATTTTTATCTATCTATTATATTTTTAGGTAGAGTGATGATATTTTTCATAAGTATAAAAGGACTTGTTAATATATCTTTAGCTAGGCTAGTTTTATATTCAAGATTGTCTAAACTACCGCTAATTTTTAATTGAGTAGCTATTTTATTATCCTTACCGCCTATAAATATTTCTTTTACGATAGGAATATTGCTTATGATTTTATTTGTATTTTTTAGAGTAAAAATATTAAGAGTAATATCTGCTGTTTTTGATTTTGTATTAATAATGCCTTGACCGCTACAATCTATGTTGTAACCTAAAATATTAACCTTATCAATATTTATAATGTCATTTTTATTTCTAAATTCAATTGAGCCAAATTTTATCCCTAAACCTTTTTTTGTAAAACCCGGCTTATTAAAAGTTACTAAAGCCGGTATGCTTTCTATAAATGCGATTAGATTTATGTAGTTTTTGGTATTTGATAAATAGGCATTTCTTATATTAATTAAGCCTTCATAATCACTTAAAGTATTGCCTTTTGCATCTAAATCAATTTCTCCACTTATAAAAACTTCTTTATTTACGATTTCATTTAGTGCTTGATGGCTTAGTTCTCTTAGGTAGGCTTTAAAATTGTTTTTTCCTATTTGGGCTATCAAATCTCCACCTTTAATAAAACTTGCGCTTATTGAAGTTTCATAAGGATTTTTATTCAGTTTTAAACTCTTGAAATTAAATAAAAAATCTTTATAAATAATCTTAGAATTTAATAAATTAAGAGCTATATTATTATTGCTATCATTATTTTCATCATTATTTAATTTATTTGCGTCTATTATTAGATTATTTAGATTAATAGTTGTTTTATTGTTTTGAGAATTTAAATTAATAAGATTGCTTTTGGTATTTATTGTGGTTATGTTGTTTTGAATACTTATATAAAAGTCATCTTGAGTATATTTATAATTATTATCTAAATTATTTGGATTATTTTTATATAAATTAAAATCAAATTTAGCATTAAATATATTTACAAAAAATGCCCCATCTTTACTACTTAATTCAATATCTCCATCATTAAAATTTAATTTTTTAAGTTGCTTTGAATAACTAACAATACTTGAAATATCGCTTTTTATAAGTAAATTTTTATCAAAATATATTGTGGTATTCAATGCCGGAAAATCTAAAGTTTTATTATTTAGATTTAAATTCATTTTTGCTTTATCGTTGTAATAAAAATAATCTTTATAATCAATTCCTAAAGTCTTTATATTTACACTTGCTAATTTGGTTTTAGTATCTAAATTTATATCCGCATTGTTTATTTTTAATTCTTTTGTATCTGCATTACCTTGAATTGCTACTAAATTATCATTTACACTTATATTTAAATTAGCGTTAAAGTTAAAATTGCTAAAAGAATAATTTCCATTGGTTTTAACATCTACTTTTACATTGTGAGTATGGTCGTTATTTAGTTTTATATTAACTAAGGTGCTTGTTTTACCACTATTTTGCTTTAACCCTAAAACAACATTATAAGCATTTAGTATTTTTTCTATTTCACTATTGTAAAGTGTATTATTTGAGATGATATTTATATCAATATTTGGCTTTAATAAATTATCTATTGTTAAATTAAATTCATCAATAGTCGTGATATTGTCTTGAGAATTTAAATTATTTGCTAATAGCTTTAAACTATAATCTTTTAAGCTTAATTTAACTTCTTTTGCATAAGCATTTGGTGCTTTATCATTATAATTTGCAATTACATTTGTAAAAACACCTTCTCCTAAGGTATTTTCTAGTTGATTATTTTTTATTTTTACAATAAAGCTACCTTTAAAATTATCAAATTTTACTCTAGTTATTAGCCATTCTTTTAGTATTGGTTTTAAATAATTTTCAATATGTTTAAATGCTTCTTGTTGATTTTTAATCTCTAAATTATCAACGCCTAATAAAAAATCATTTTTTGTATTTATTATATTTATTTTTGCGTTTAAATCATTGTTTATAGAGTGCAAATATCCTTTAATTTCAACATCTTTAGCTATTTTTATATCTCCATAAAAATATAAGTTTTTATATTTTAGATTTGTTATGTTTGCTAAAAGCTCATTTGAGTATAGATTTATTTTTATATTTGCTTCAATATCATCTGATTGGATATTCAATTGGTTTTCATCATAATATATTTTTACTAAAGCATCATTTATTTGAATATTTTTTATATTAATACTTTGAAAAAATAAAAATACTTGTTTGTATTCTTTAAGACTTAATATTTTTTTTCTAATTTGATTTATATCTAGTGCTTCGTTGCTATTTGCTTTTTTTATATAAACTTTATTTATATTTAAGATTAGTTTTTTATCAAGTTTCAAATAAAGCTCAGAGATTTCAATATTAATTAATTTAAAATCCTTAATTGAAATTCCATTGGCTAATACAAATACAAAGGCGATTATTAAGAATATGAATATAAAAAGAATTTTAATTATTTTATTTATGTGTTTTGATGTTTTAAGCATTTTTGTCCTAGCGATTTTGTTTTACTTATTGCAGCCTGTTAAGTCAAATTCTGTTGTATTTATACCACAAGGCTCTAATGCTAAAATTATAACAAGTTTAAATAACACTAAATTGCAATTTAGCAAAATAGACCAATATTTGTTATTATTTTTTGGACACCCGCAAAGTGGTTGGATAGCAGTATCTAAACCTATTTTAACAAGATATGAATTTTTAAAAGAGCTAACTACAAATAAAGCTGCGTTAGTTAATCTTACTTTAATTCCAGGTGAAACAAGTGAATATTTTTTAAGAGAAATTGCAGCAAAAAAACTTAATTTAAATCCTGATAAATTATTAGATGAATTATATTCTCAATCAAATAGAAAAGAAGGTATGCTAACTCCTGATACTTATTCAATTCCATTAGGAATTAGTGAAAGATTGTTTATAAAATATTTATTAGAATTTACAAAAAAAAGAAATGAAACAATTAGTAAAAAAGTTTTTGGAGATTATACTGAATATAAATTTTATAGATTTATTATAGTAGCTAGTATTATTCAAAAAGAAGCTGCTAATGAAAGCGAAATGCCTATTGTAGCGAGTGTTATTTATAATAGATTAAATAAAGGTATGAAACTACAAATGGATGGAATGCTAAATTATGGTATGAATTCTCACATAAAAGTAACTCCACAAATGATTAGAGAAGATAATTCAGAATTTAATTCTTATAAAAATTCTGGTTTACCAAGTGTTTCAATTTGTAACGTTTCTACACAAGCAATTTTGGCAGCAATTTCTCCAGCTAAGACAAATTATTTATATTTTATGAGAGATAAAAGGACTGGTACACATAGGTTTAATACAACTTTAGCGGCTCACGAAAAAGAAATAGAAAGGCAAAGATAAGAGTAATTTAATTTTTTTTGATTTACTCTTTTTTAACTTAGCAGTTATACATTCATCTAAAATTTAATTAAAGGAGTTACGATGAGTATTGTATATACTTTCACAGATGAATCGCCAGCGTTGGCAACTTTAAGTTTTTTACCAATTGCAAAGGCTTTTTTAAAGCATGCAAATATTGAAATTACTACAGCTGATATTTCATTGGCAGCAAGAATAGTTTCTAGTTTTCCAGAGTGTTTAAAAGATGAGCAAAAGTGTGAAGATGCACTTGCAAAACTTGGTGAATTAGTAAAACTTGATGGAGCAAATGTAATTAAAACTCCAAATATTTCTGCTTCTATTCCGCAACTTAAAGCTTGCATAAAAGAATTACAATCAAAAGGATATAATGTTCCAAATTATCCAGATGAACCACAAAATGATAGCGAAAAAGCAATCAAAGAAAAATATGCAAAAGTTTTAGGTTCTGCTGTAAATCCTGTTTTAAGACAAGGAAACTCAGATAGAAGAAGCACAAAAGCTGTAAAAGAATACGCAAAAGCAAATCCATATAAAACAAAAACCTTTAGTAAAGATAGTAAAAGTTGTGTAACTTGTATGAGTAGTGATGACTTTTTCTCTAATGAAAAGGCAACTTTAATCAAAGAAAACGGCACTGCTAAATTATATAAAGTTGTAAATGGGGCTAAAACTGAGCTAAAATCTTTTGAAGTTGTAAAAGATGAAGTAATGGATGCGACTTTTATGAATGTTGCAAAACTAGATGAGTTTTATGAAAAACAAATCAATCACTGCAAACAAGAAAATATTTTATTCTCACTTCATTTAAAAGCAACTATGATGAAAGTAAGTGACCCTGTATTATTTGCTCACGCTTTAAAAGTTTATTTTAAAGATTTATTTGCTGAATTTGGCGATGAGTTTGCAAATCTAGGCATTAATCCAAACAATGGTTTAAGTGAGCTTTTAAGTAAGGTTGAAAACTCAAGCAAAAAAGATTTAATCCTAAAAAGATACAAAGAAATATTAAATACAAGAGCACCAATTTCTATGGTTAATTCTGATAAAGGTATTACTAATCTTCATGTTCCAAGTGATGTAATTGTAGATGCTTCAATGCCTGCAATGCTTAAAAATGGTGCTAAATTGTGGGATAAAAATGGTGCAGAAATGGATACAAATGCTGTTATTCCTGATCAAACATATGCAACAATTTATCAAGCAGTTTTAGATGATATGAGAGCTAATGGAAGTATTAATCCAAGTGTGGTTGGTTCGGTTAGTAATGTTGGTTTAATGGCTAAAAAAGCTCAAGAATATGGCTCACATGATAAAACTTTCATAGCTGATTGCGACGCTACTTATCAAATAGAGTTAAATGGCGAAGTTTTATTATCACACGATGTTAAAAAGGGTGATATTTATAGAATTAATTTAGCAAAACCTGATGCAATAGCAAACTGGATAAAACTTGCAAAACAAAGATGTGAATTAAGTGGCGAGCAAGGAATTTTCTGGCTTGATAGCAAAAGAGCAAGTGATAGAATAATCATTGATTTAGTTAAAAAAGAATTAGGAGAAACTTTCTTAATCTTAAGCCCTTATGAAGCTTGCAAAAAAAGTTTAGAAATTATTAGAAGTGGTAAAAATTGTATATCAATTACAGGTAATGTTTTAAGAGATTATTTAACAGACCTTTTCCCAATACTTGAATTAGGAACAAGTGCGAAAATGCTTTCAATAGTTCCAATGCTAAATGGCGGAGCTATGTTTGAAACAGGTGCGGGTGGTTCTGCTCCAAAACAAGTTGAGCAAGTTGTATTAGAAAATCACTTAAGATGGGATAGTTTAGGTGAGTTTTTGGCTCTTCAAAGCTCACTTGAATTTGAAGGAAACAAAGGCAATGCAAAAGCAAAAGTTATGGCAGAAGCTTTTGATGAAGCAATATCACATTATTTAAATGAAAATAAAGCTCCAAGTAGAAATGCGAAAGAAAACGATAATAGAACAAGTCATGTGTATTTTGCAATATATTTAGCGAATGCACTTGCTAAGCAAAATAATGATGAAAGTATGAATAAGTTTTTTAAAGTTATTGCTGATAAACTTAATTCAAATTCTTCTATAATCATTGAAGAATATATGAATGAAGAAGGTAAAGCAGTTGAATTAGGTGGATATTATGTTTTAGGCGAAGTAGCTGAAAAGATAATGAGACCAAGTGTTACATTTAATGAAATTTTAAAATCAATTTAAGGAGAAAATATGAATATACACGAATATCAAGCAAAAGAAATTTTTGCTAAATTTGGTGTGCCTACTTTAAAAGGTAAGGTTGCATTTAGTGTTGAAGAAGCTGTTGCAAACGCAAAAGAATTAGGCGGAAGTGTTTGGGCTGTAAAAGCTCAAATCCACGCTGGTGGTCGTGGTTTAGGTGGCGGTGTAAAAATCGCTAAGAATTTAGATGAAGTTAAAATGTATGCTGAAAAAATATTAGGTATGAACCTTGTAACTCATCAAACAGGACCAGAAGGAAAACTTGTTAGAAAACTTTATATTGAAAGTGGTGCAAATATTGCTAAAGAATATTATTTAGCACTATTATTTAATAGAATGGAAGAAAAAATCACAATCATTGCTTCAAGTGAAGGTGGTATGGATATAGAAAAAGTTGCAGCAGAGCAACCTGAAAAAATAGCAAAAGTTACAATTGACCCTGCAATTGGCTTTAAAATGTTTCACGGACTTGAAGTAGTAAAAGTTTTAGGTCTAAATAAAGATGAAGGTAAAAAATTAATAACATTTATAGATAAATTATATAAATTATATTTAGCAAAAGATGCAAATTTAGTAGAAATTAACCCATTAATCAAAACTGCAGAAGGCGAGTTTTTCGCACTTGATGCTAAGATGAGTTTTGATGATAGTGGTCTTTATAGAAATCCAGATATTGCAGAATTAAAAGATGAAACAGAAGAAAATCCAGCAGAGCTAGAAGCTAGCAAATATGGTTTAAGTTATGTAAAACTTGATGGCGATGTGGCTTGTATGGTAAATGGTGCAGGTCTTGCTATGGCTACAATGGATATTATTAATTATAGTGGCTGCAAACCAGCAAACTTCTTAGATGTTGGTGGTGGAGCAAGTGCTGAAACCGTTGCAAAAGCATTTGAGATTATTATGAGAGATAAGAATGTAAAAGTAATTTTCATTAATATTTTTGGTGGTATCGTAAGATGTGATAGAATTGCAAATGGTGTTTTAGAAGCTACAAAAACAACTAAAATTGATATTCCTGTAGTAGTTCGCTTAGATGGAACAAACGCTAAAGAAGCAAAAGAAATTCTAGATAATTCAGGTCTTAAAAATATTCACGCAGCAACAGATTTTGCAAATGGTGCTGAAATTGTAAAAAGCTTAGTAAAGTAAGGAGAAAAAATGAGTATATTAGTAAATAAAAATACAAAAGTAATAGTTCAAGGCTTTACAGGTAAAGAAGCTACATTTCACGCAGAACAATGTATTGCTTATGGCACAAATATAGTTGGTGGTGTAACTCCATTTAAAGGTGGAGAAACTCATTTAGGAAAGCCTGTATTTGATACGGTTAAAGAAGCAGTTAGTAAAACTGGTGCTGATACAAGTTTAATTTTCGTTCCTCCTTTTGCTGTTGGAGATAGTATCATTGAAGCTGCTGATGCAGGAATTAAACTTGCAGTAGTAATCACAGAACATACTCCTGTAAAAGATATGATGTTCGCAAAAGCTTATGCAAATAAAAAAGGTATGAAAATCATTGGACCAAACTGCCCAGGAATTATCACTGCAGATGAATGTAAATTAGGAATTATGCCAGGCTTTATATTTAAAAAAGGAAATATCGGTGTAATTTCTAAAAGTGGAACTTTAACTTATGAAGCAGCAAATCAAGTTGTTTTAGGTGGTTATGGAATTACAACTGCAGTTGGAATTGGAGGAGACCCAATCATAGGTCTTGCTTATAAAGAATTATTAGCTGAATTTGAAAAAGATAGCGAAACTAAAGCTATAGTTATGATAGGTGAAATTGGTGGAAGCTTAGAAGTTGAAGCTGCTAAATTTATAAAAGAAAATATCACAAAACCTGTTGTAGCATTTATAGCAGGTGCAACTGCTCCAAAAGGTAAAAGAATGGGTCACGCAGGTGCTATTGTAGGAAGTGCTGATGAAAGTGCTGCTGCTAAAAAAGAAGCTTTAAAAAGCTATGGTGTTCATGTAGTTGATTCTCCTGCAGATATCGGTAAAAAAATCAAAGAAATTTTAAAATAATTAAAGCCTAGATAATCTAGGCTTAGAAAGGTTAAAAATGGAAAATAATACTAATGCACCTGTATGGGTGGATGAAAAAAGATGTAAAGCCTGTAATATATGCGTAAGCTATTGTCCTATGGGCGTTATTGCTATGAGAGATGAACCAAGTGCTGTTTTAGGTCAAATGATTGAAGTAGTTAATCCAGAATCATGCATAGGTTGTAGAGATTGTGAAACTCATTGTCCTGATTTTGCGATTAATGTTGCAGATGCTAAAGGCTTTAAATTTGCAAAACCTACTCAAGAAGGTAAAGATAGAGCGGCTGCAATTAAAGCTAACAATTTTAAAAAGTTAAAGGCGTAAAGATGAGAGAAGTAATATCAACAGGAAATAATTTAATAGCTCAAGCTGCAATTGATTGTGGTTGTTCTTTTTTTGGTGGTTATCCAATAACTCCTAGTAGTGAGATAGCTCATGAATTAAGCCATATGCTACCAAAAGCTGGTGGAACATTTATTCAAATGGAAGATGAAATAAGTGGAATTAGCGTTGCACTAGGTGCGGCTATGAGTGGTGCAAAAGCAATGACTGCAAGTAGTGGTCCTGGAATTAGCTTAAAAGCAGAACAAATAGGGCTTGCATACATAGCTGAAATTCCAATCGTAATAGTAAATGTTATGCGTGGTGGTCCATCAACTGGTCTTCCAACTCGTGTTGCTCAAGGCGATTTATTTCAAGCAAAAGCTCCAAGTCATGGAGATATAGCAAGTATTGCTATTGCACCTGCTAGTCTTGAAGAAAGCTATAATCTAACAATAACAGCATTTAATTATGCTAATAAATATTCAACTCCAGTATTTTTATTAATGGACGAAACGGTTGGACATATGAATGGTAAAGCAATTTTACCTGATGTAAAAGATTTAAAAATAGAACCACGCCGTGAATTTACAGGAGACCCAAAAGATTATAAACCTTATAAGGCTGATATGGACGAACCTGCTACATTAAATCCATTCTTTAAAGGCTATCGTTATCATATAGCTGGTCTTCATCACGGAGATATAGGTTTTCCAACTGAAGATGGCAAAATAGTTGATTATAATATGAGAAGATTAGTTGGTAAGATTAAAAATAAAGTAGATGAATTAGCACTTTATGAAGAATATATGTTAGATGATGCTGATATTTGCATTATTGCTTACGGAAGCGTTGCACGTGCTGCAAAAGAAGCAATTGCAAGACTTAGAGCACAAGGATTGAAAGTAGGTTTATTTAGACCAATTACTTTATATCCAGTTCATGAGAAAAAAATAGCGCAAGTTTGCTCAAGATTTAAGAAAATTTTAGTAACAGAATTAAATATGGGACAATATTTAGAAGAAATTCAAAGAGCAAGTAAGAGAGATGATTTTGCTAGCTTACATAGAGCTAATGGTCGTCCAATAACTCCAAGTGAAATTGAAGCAAAAGTAAAGGAGAGTTTCTAATGGCTTTTAATTATGATGATTATTTAAGAGTAGATAAAATGCCTACTCAGTGGTGCTGGGGATGTGGTGATGGTGTTGTTTTAAAATGTATTATTAAAGCAATTGCAAAAATGGGTTGGAATATGGATGATGTTTGCGTAGTTAGTGGTATTGGCTGTAGTGGTCGTATGAGCTCATATGTAAATTGCAATACCGTTCATACAACTCATGGTCGTGCATTAGCTTATGCAACTGGTATTAAATTAGCTAATCCAACTAAACATGTAATAGTTGTAACAGGTGATGGCGATACAACTGCAATTGGTGGTAATCATTTAATCCATGCTGCAAGAAGAAATATTGATTTAACTCATATTATGATTAATAACTTTATATATGGACTTACAAATTCTCAAACAAGCCCAATGACCCCACAAGGATTTTACACAGTTACAGCTCAATTTGGTAATATTGACCCTACATTTGATGCTTGCGAATTAGTAAAAGCAGCTGGAGCTAGTTTTATAGCTCGTGGTAATGTAATTGATGCAGCTAAACTTGAAAATATGATTTATAAAGCAATGGCTCATGAAGGATATAGTTTTATTGATTGCTTTAGTAACTGCCATATTAATTTAGGTCGTAAAAATAAAATGGGCGAAGCTGTTCAAATGCTTGATTGGATAAGTAATCGTTCTGTTGAAAAATCTAAATTTGATAAATTAAGCGATGAAGAAAAAGTTGATAAATTCCCAGTTGGAATTTTATATGAAAATAAAACTAAACCTGAATATTGCAAAGCTTATGAAGAAGTTCGCCGTGCTGCTAAAGAAGGTAGAATGGTTAATTTAAATGCTTTAGGGGGTGCTAAATGAAATTCCAATTAAGATTTGGTGGAGAAGGCGGTCAAGGTGTAATTACCGCTGGTGAGATTTTAGCAGCTGCTTGGATGGAAAAGGGTGGAAGTAGTAAAAAAGGTGCTTATGCTATAAAAGCTAGTACATATACTTCTCAAGTTCGTGGTGGTCCAACTAAGGTTGATATTATTTTAGATGATGAAGAAATATTATTTCCTTATGCAGTTGAAGGCGAAATTACTTTTATGCTTTCAACTGCTCAAAAAGGCTATTCTGGTTTTAAAGATGGTGTTTGTGAAGGTGGAATAATAGTAGTTGAGCCAAATCTAGTAAAACCAAGTGAAGAAGATAGAAAGAAATTTAAAATATTTGAAATTCCAATCATTACAATAGCTAAAGATGAAGTTGGCAATGTGGCTACTCAATCAGTTGTTGCTCTTGCTATTGCGGTATATATGAGCAAATGTATGGATACTGATGATGTAAAAGAAGTTATGTTAAGTCATGTGCCACCAAAAACTCGTGATGCAAATGCTAAGGCTTATGATTTAGGTATAAAATACGCTAAAAAAGCTTTAGGAGAATAATTTTAAGCCCTTTATAGGGCTTAAATATTAATTATTTAATAAAAATTTAATATTAATCTTTAAATTATTAAAAAATATACTTTATTTTTCTTTTTAATAAATTCTTATTATAATTACTTACTTTTTTAAAAGGAGATGTTATGACTAAGGATAAAATTCCTTTAGCTATTTTATGTATATTAATAGCTATTTCATTTGTATTTATTCCGGTTCCTGAAAGTCTAATTTCTATTAAACAAGCTGCTTTATTAAAGGCTCATTCTGATTTTTCAGAACAAAAATTATTAGAATTAAGCTTATTTGATGCAAGACTTTCTTGGATATATTTAGGTTGTTTTATAGCTACTGTTTTATGTATTATTTTAAAAGTAATGCCACTTGGTGCAGTTAGCTTAATATCTATTGCTTTTATAGCAATTTCTACAATTAGTGTTAGTGCTGATATTAGTGGAGCTGCTAGAAGTAAGGCTGCTATTAAAGATGCTTTAAGTGCATTTTCTAATAGCTTAATATGGCTTATTGTAATATCTATTATGCTTGCTCGTGGTATTATCAAAACTGGTCTTGGAAGAAGATTAGCATTTTATTTTTTAAGCATATTTGGTAAAAAAACTTTAGGTATAGGATATTCAATTGCTTTAAGCGAAGTGTTTTTAGCTCCGATTACTCCATCAAATACTGCAAGGGGCGGTGGTATAATTAATCCAATAGTTCAATCAATTGCTAAAGCTCTAGGTTCAGAGCCAAATAACGGCAGTGCAAATAAAGCAGGAACATATCTTAGCCTTGTAAATTATCAATCAAATCCAATTACATCTGCTATGTTTATTACCGCAACTGCACCAAATCCATTGGTAGTAAAGCTAATTTCAGATGCAACTAATGCAAATATTAGTATTACTTGGGGGCAATGGGCTTTAGGAATGTTTGTTCCTGGAATGTGTGCGATATTACTTATGCCATTAGTGATTTATTTTTTAAGCCCACCTGAACTTAAAGAAACACCTGATGCAAGAGAATTAGCTAAAAAAGAATTAGCTGCTATGGGTAAATTTAGCTTAGATGAAAAAATTATGCTTAGTATTTTTGGATTGTGCTTATTCTTATGGGCTGGAATGCCTAGTAATTTTGCTAATTGGTTTGGTTTTAGCGAATACGCAAAGGCTTTGACATTTGATCCTGCTAGTGTGGCGGCTTTAGGACTTGCAATTGCGCTTTTAACTGGTGTTTTAAAATACGATGAATTATTAGCAGAAAAGACAGCTTGGGATACATTAGTATGGTTTGCTGCTTTAATTATGCTTGCTACTATGCTTGATAAATTAGGTTTAGCTGCATTTTTAGGACAAGAGTTAAAAATGGCAGCTTCATCTTTAGGGCTTAGTGTAACTTTTGTAATGATATTTTTTACTTTAGCGTTTTTATATTCGCACTATTTTTTCGCAAGCACAACAGCTCATATTTCAGCAATGTTTTTAGTATTTTATAAAACAGGGCTTGATTTAGGAGCACCACCTATGCTATATGCTTTTATGTTAGCAGCTGCAGGAAATATTATGATGGCACTTACGCATTATGCTACAGGGACTGCTCCTGTTGTATTTGGTAGTGGTTATGTTAGTCTTAATAAATGGTGGATAATAGGTTTTATTGTAAGTGTTATTGATATAGCAGTTATGATTTGTGTTGGCTTGGTATGGTGGAAGATATTAGGCTTTTATTGATTTAAGAATTTGAAATAGGAAATTCCTATTTCAAATTCTAAACACAAAATTATTAATAAACTTCCACATATACCATACCATCATCAGTATATCTTGCACTATAATCAAACCAATTTTCAGCACTTTGTTTTGTGTCTTTATTTGTCATTTTCATTTCAGCTTTACATCTAATTAGTTTTTTTTCTTTATCTATTTTTTCAGTCATAAATCCAGAATACGAAATATCTAATGAAGAAATATTAGGAACTTGTTTTTTAACAATTTGAGTAACAACATCAGTTACTTCTTTATCATCACAACTAGGTATAGAACCACAACCTATACAAAATGCACTAACCACAATTAAAGAAAAATATATTTTTTTCACGATATATCCTTATATAATTTGTAAAATTTGTTGATAATTGTATTGTCTAACTTTTTTGCCAATATTTATAATATCAATAATCCACCATATAATTCCTATTGCAAACATACAAGTAATGAATTTGAGTATAAAAATAAGTATGCCTAAACCAATAGAGCCAAGATAAAATCTATCTACATAAAACATAGCACATATAATTCCAGTAGTAGGATTTTTAAGCTTTGCAGCAAGTAGTTTGTCTGAAAAGTTTTTTCTTTCAGCATCGTTCATTCTCTCTAACTTTTCTCTTAAATTAATTACAGCCATTCCGTCTTTTGGCAACTTGTCTTGAATACTCATTAAAATACTATTCGTATCCATTTACACTCCTTAATAAAAAATTAAAGCCATATAATACCCCCCCCCAATCTTAAAAGTTGCTTAAAATAATTTTAAAATATTTAAAACAAAAATTATCTTATTTAAGCTACAATGAAACTACATTTTAATTTTAAGGAGAAGTTATGAAAAAAGTTGGTATTTTTTATGCTACAAAAGGTGGTACTACTAAAGCTTTTGCAGAGCAAATCGCAGCAAAAATTGGTGCTGATGTTATAAATATTAAAGATGTTGAAATAAACGCATTATCAGAATATAAAACTTTAATCTTAATGAGTTCAAGCTATTTTTTTGGTGCTTTGGCTGATGATTGGGGAAGTAAAGTAAAATTATTAAATACTATTGATTTTAGCGATAAAAATGTAGCTATCGTTGGTGTTGGCGGACAAGAAAGACATCCTGATAGTTTTTGCTCTGGTGTAGCTGATTTTTATGATAAATTAGCTTTTAGTGGAGCAAGATTTATAGGCGAAGTTTGCTCAAGTGATTATAACTACACATTCTCAAGATTACAATTTGGAAAAGCTTTAAGAGGACTTTGCCTTGATAAAGCTGATGGAGATAAAAACGAAGCAAGAATTAATGCTTGGGTTGAAAATATTAAAAAATATTTATAATTTTTAGGAAGCTAAGCTTCCTTTTTGGTAATGTTAGCATTTTTTAAACACTTATACTTAATATTTATTTTTAGACTTTGTTATGATAAAAAAGCTAATTTTTTATTATTTTTATTTCAATTAGTTTCAGCGTTTTTTATTTTTGTAACTTTTTTTATAATGATTTTTTATAGCTTAGAATATATAAGCGATCATACAAAAAATCTTAATGAACTTAAAAAGGCTGAAGGTGTATTGTATGATGTAGAAAAGATAGTTCATGAGAAAACGTTTAGGATTTTTAGAAAAAGAAATTATATTATATGGCATTATAAAATGATTGATAATAATAAAAATCACAAAACTTTCATAGCAAGAGAAGATAAAAGTTATGCAAAAAATCTCATAGGGCAAAAAGTAGCTATTTACTATGTTCCTAGCGTATTTTATCCAGAAATAAGACAATTAGAATCAAATGGCTTTATTTATGAGCGATACAAAGTAAGAGATAATTATGAAGATTTAAAATATATTTTCCCATTTTTTATGTTTTTTGCGAGTATATTTTATATGCTAAATATTAAAGGCAAATACCCTGATGATTATGAATTACCATTACTTAAACATAGTATAAGGCTAAAGACTTTTAATAAATATTTTTTGATTTTATTAATTTGGTTTATTTTTATAATCGCAGCGTTTAAATATAGTGATGAAATTATTATAATGTATTTTTTAATTATTTTAAATCCTATAATTACGCTAGTTTTTGAGCTAAAATTTAATTTAATCAAAATTAATTTTTATGATGATTTTTTAGAATTTGAATATGGATTTTTCTTATTTAAAGTCAAGTATAAGAAAATAAAATATATAGATTATCAAGGAATTTATATTCAAACTAAATATATTAATTTTATTATTAATACAAATAAATTGAGCGAAGATGATTTGGATTATTTAGCTATAAGTTTAAAAAATAATTCCTAATTAATTAAATTAGGAATTATGAAAAATTTAATTATGAAAATAAACCATTAACACTTTCATTATGATAAACACGGCGAATAACTTCCCCAAATAAAGGTGCAACACTTAAAACTGTTATTTTTTTACATTCTTTTGCTAGTGGTATAGTATCAGTTACTATTAATTCATCTAAAGCACCATTTTCTATTCTATCATAAGCTGCTCCACTTAAAACAGGATGAGTACAGCAAGCAATTACACTTTTAGCTCCTAATTTTTTAAATACTTCAGCAGCTTTAACAATAGTTCCTGCAGTATCAATCATATCATCAACTATAATTACATCTTTACCATTTACATCGCCAATTACATTCATAACTTCGCTTTCATTAGCTTTTTCACGGCGTTTATCAACAATAACAAGTTCTAAATCTAGTGCTTTTGCAACAGCTCTTGCACGAACAATTCCACCTGTATCAGGACTTGCAACTACTGCTTTACTTAAATCTCTTTGTTTTAAATGCTCGTTAAAAATAATACTCCCGTATAAATTATCAACAGGGATATTAAAAAATCCTTGAATTTGACCTGCATGTAAATCAATAGTAGCTACACGGCTAATTCCTGCAGTTTGCATTAAATCAGCTACTAATTTTGCACTAATTGGAACTCTAGGAGCTGCTTTTCTATCTTGTCTAGCATATCCAAAATAAGGAATTACAGCAGTGATTGAATTAGCTGAACTTCTTTTTAATGCGTCAGTTAATATTAATAATTCCATTAAATTATCATTCGCTGGTGCGCAAGTGCTTTGGATAATAAATACATCTTTACCACGCACACTTTCTCCAATTTGAACGCTAATTTCTCCATCACTAAAACGCTTAACTCCAGCATCGCTTAATTTACAATCTAATCTTTGAGCGACTTTATTGGCAAATTGAATATTTGCAGAACCCGAAAAAATGGTATAACCTCTCATAAAATAACCTTTCTAAATTAATAAAATGAGCTATTATATCTTAAAAAACTTATTTGTAAATTTGTTACAAAAAGTAACATATTGTTAAAAATATTACGATTATTCTTAATCTTGTTGTTATTATATGCTAAATTCAGCATTTAAAATTAAAATATTAAAATCTTATCACGAAAGGAAAATTATGGAATTTACACCTAATTTTAACCCACTTGGCAACATTTGGTTAAGTGCATTTGTAGCGTTTTTACCTATACTTTGCTTTTTTCTTTGCCTAGTGGTTTTTAAGACAAAAGGTTATGTGGCAGGTTTTTTAACTGTTGTTACAGCCATTCTTGTTGCAGTTTTTGCTTATAAAATGCCGTTAAATGCTGCATTTGCTAGTATTATAGTAGGTTTTACTACTGGTATTTGGCCTATTGCTTGGATTATAATAGCAGCTATTTTTCTTTATAAGCTTTCAATTAAATCAGGTCAATTTGAAGTAATTAAACAAAGTATTATGACAATTACGCCTGATCATCGTATTCAAGTAATCATCATTGGATTTTGTTTTGGAGCATTCTTAGAAGGTGCTATTGGATTTGGTGGCCCTGTTGCAATTACTGCTGCTTTACTTGTTGGTTTAGGTCTTAGACCATTACAAGCAGCTGGATATTGTATGATAGCAAACACAGCTCCTGTTGCATTTGGTGCTATTGGTATTCCAATTATTGCAATGGCTCAAGCTGTTGGAATACAACAATATGAAGTTGCTGCTATGGTTGGTAGAATTTTACCTCCGTTTAGTTTTTGTATTCCATTTTTTATAGTATTTTTAATGGATGGTATGAAAGGTATTAAAGAAACTTTCCCTATTGTATTTGTTGCAGCTATTTCTTTTGCTATAGCACAATTTTTATCAGCAAACTTCTTAGGTGCTGAATTACCTGATATTATTTCAGCTATTGTTTCTTTAGTAGCTACTGCTGTTGCTGCAAAAACATTTAAACTTAAAAATATTGTAAGATTTGATGATAAAAAAGATTTTAGCGATGTAAAAACTTTAAGCATCAAAGAAATTGTTTATGCTTGGTCACCTTTCTTATTGTTAATTGTATTTGTTGTTATATGGACTCAAGGTTGGTTTAAATCATTATTTGGAACTGATGCAGCTTTAGCATTTACAAATCTTAAATTATCATTTGCTAGTTTAGGTGATTTAGCAGTTATTAAACCATCACTTGTAGAAGGTGGAAAAGCAGGAACTCAACCTTTAGGACTAGGAATTCCGTTAATCAACACTCCAGGAACAGCTATTTTATTTGCTGCAATTGCAAGTATATATATTTTAAAAGTAAAAGCTAGTGATGCTAAAGTATGCTTTAATGATACTTTAAGAGAAATGGCGTTTCCTATTTTAACTATTGGTTTAGTTGTTGGTTTTGCAAAAATTACTGATTATAGTGGAGCTAGTGGAACATTAGGAATTGCATTATCACAAACTGGTGGAGCATTTACATTCTTCTCTCCTGTAATTGGTTGGATTGGAGTATTCTTAACAGGTTCTGATACAAGTGCAAACCTTTTATTTGGTTCTTTACAACAAGTTACAGCTCATCAATTAGGATTTCATGACACATTATTCCTAGCAGCAAATAGTGCAGGTGGTGTTGTTGGTAAAATGATATCTCCACAAAGTATTGCAGTTGCTTGTGCTGCTGTTGGTCTTGTAGGACGCGAGAGTGAGTTGTTTAAATACACAGTTAAATACTCAATAGCTATGATAATAATTATAGGAATTTGGGTAAGCTTAATTGCATATTTTATGCCTGGAATTATACCACCTAGTATTCCTTTAGCTAAATAATTATGCTTAGTTTAAAAAGGTTAATTAAAAAAAATCTAGGAATATATTTTATGGTTATTGCTAGTTTTGCATTTGCACTCATGGGGTGCTGTGCAAAACTACTTGCAAATACTATGCCTAGTGTAGAAATAATGTTTTTTAGAAATGTTATTGGAGTTATTTTTATAGCTTATTTGATTTATAAAATTCCACATAAAAAATCAGGTGGTAAGTTCTCTTTATTGTTTTTTCGTGGTTTAATAGGAACTATTTCTTTATATTTTTTCTTTTATAATGTCGCTAATATTTCTTTAGGCGGTGCTTTTGCTTTTCAAAAAACAAATCCACTTTTTGTAGCATTAATTGCATTTTTGTTTTTTAAAGAGCAGTTAGGATTTAAAAGTATTTTATATTTATTATTAGCTTTTGGTGGTGTAATGTTAATAATTCAACCATTTGCACCTGAACATTTACATAGTGGTTTTGATATTAAAAACTCAATTTTAGGTGTTTTAAGTGGTTTAACAGCAGCGCTTGCTTTAACAAGTGCTAGGGAATTAGGAAAGTTTTACAATACTGAAGTTATAGCATCAAGTTTTTTTATACTAGGAACAATTTTACCTATATTATCTATGCTAGGCGGAGAGTATTTAAATGAGAGTATTATTAGGCATTTTGATTTTGCTTTTGCTACATTTGTAATGCCTGTTGGATATAAAATATGGACTTTAATTATTTTAATGGGCTCTTTATCGATTCTATACCAAATATATGTAACAAAAGCCTATAAAGCAGCTAAAAAGGCTGGGGTTGTAGCTGGAGTTGGATATATTGATGTTGTATTTACTTTATTTTTAGGAATACTTTTAGGAGATGATTTACCAAGTTTTGTAGTTTTAACAGGTATAATCTGCGTTTTAATAGGTGGTATAGGAATAAGTTTAAGTAAGGATAATAAAAAATGAGAAAAATAATATTATTTGCAGGACCTTGCGTTATAGAAAGTCCTGAAATTGTTACAGAAGTTGCAAAAAGATTAGAAAAAATTGCAAAACATCCACAAATTGATTTTTATTTTAAATCAAGTTTTGATAAAGCAAATCGCACAAGTTTAGATAGTTTTAGAGGACCTGGACTTGAAAAAGGTTTGCAGATTTTAGCTGATATAAAATCTAAATTTGGATATAAAATAATTACAGATATTCACGAGAGTTATCAAGCTGAAATTGCAGCTCAAGTTGTTGATACTCTACAAATTCCAGCTTTTTTATGCAGACAAACTGATTTATTAGTTGCAGCCGCTAAGACTAAAGCTATTATAAATATTAAAAAAGGTCAATTTTTAAATCCAAGTGATATGAAATATAGCGTAGCAAAAGTAGCACAGACTAGAGGGTATGATTATAAAACTAATGATGAAAGTTTTTTTGCTTGCTCTGATATTGGAGAATTATCATTTAAAGATTTAAAAGATGAAGATTTTTCAAAAGCTCATCAAATGGCAAGAGAAGCCGGTGTTTTAGCGGTTGAGCGTGGAACTAGTCTTGGATATGGGAATTTAGTTGTTGATATGAGATCTCTTAAAATTATGAGAAATTTCGCACCTGTTATATTTGATGCTACACATAGCGTTCAAATGCCTGGAGCAGCAGGTGGTAAGAGTGGTGGAGATAGTTCTTTTGTATTGCCTTTAGCAAGAGCTGCTGCTGGAGTTGGTGTTGATGGATTTTTCTTTGAAACACATTTTAATCCGTGCGAAGCTTTATGCGATGGACCTAATATGGTAGCTACTAGCAAATTAGAAGAGAAAATTAATTTATTATTGAAAATATTAAATAAGGAATAAGTATGAATATTATTGAAGGACAATTAAAATTAAATGGTAATGAGAAATTTGCCATAATAAATGCTAGATTTAATAGTTTTATAACTGATAAATTAGTTGAAGGTGCTAAAGATGCTTTTGTTCGTTTTGGTGGAAATGAAAAGAATTTAGATTTAATTTTAGTTCCTGGTGCTTTTGAATTACCTTATGCTTTAAAACAAGCAGTGAAGAAAAATTATGATGGAATAGTGGTTTTAGGTGCTGTTATTCGTGGAGATACTCCACATTTTGATTATGTATCAGCAGAATGCACTAAGGGTGTTGCAGCTATAACTTTAGCAAATGATACTCCAATTAGTTTTGGTGTTCTTACAACAAACACTACAGAGCAAGCTATGGATAGAGCAGGAATTAAAAGTGGCAATAAAGGTTATGAAGCTATGGTAACTACTATTGAAATGCTAAATTTACAAAGAGTTCAAAATGGCAACTAGACATCAAGCTAGAAAAACGGTTGTAAGTTTATTGTATTCATTTGATTATGTTCAAAATAGTGAGCATGTAAATGATTATTTAGAAGAGCATAAAATAAGAAATGCTATTCGTGAATGGGCTTTAGAATTATTTAACGGCGTTCAAGCAAATCTATTAAAAATAGATGAGTGTTTAAAAGGTATTTTAGAAAGCAATGAAGTTAGTAATTTAGGTGGTATGGAAAAAGCTATTTTAAGACTTGGTGTTTATGAATTGCTTTTTACAAAAACAGATAAAGCTGTTGTTATAAATGAAGCTATTGAACTAGCTAAAGAATATGCAAGTGATAATGCACCTAAGCTTATTAATGGTGTATTAGATAAAGTTAGAAATTAATTTTAAATTAGCTAATATTTTTTATATTAGCTAATTACTCGTTGAATATTTTAATAGATATTTTTATATTTTATTTTCCAAATTAAATTCCTAATAGTTTTATGATATTTATTAAAATAATCAAAAAGGATAAATATGGAAAATGTTTTAATGCTAATGATAGGGGTATCAATATTATTAGCTTTTATAGTAATCATTGCTTTTATTTGGGGTTTTAAAAATAAACAATTTACCGAAAATAATGGCTTTTTAGAATTAAATGATAGTGAAGAAGCATTAAATGATGCAATTATTTTAGAACAAAGAAAAATGGAATTAAAAAATATGAAAAAGGCTTTATTTTTAGATAGAGATGGGGTAATTAATAAGGATTTTTCTTATGTTTATGAATTAGAAAAATTAGTATTTATGCCTAATATTTTTGAGATAGTTAAATTCTTTCAAGATAAAGATTATTTGATTTTTATAATTACAAATCAAAGTGGAGTAGGGCGTGGGTATTTTACAAAAGAGCAAATGGATATTTTTAATGAAGCAATTTTAAATGAGTTTAAAAATCATAAAATTAATATAAGTAAAATTTATTCTTGTTTGCATATACCTAGTGATAATTGTGAATGTAGAAAACCAAAAGCTGGTCTTATTTTACAAGCAGCTAAAGAATTTAATTTAGATTTATTTAATTCAATTTTTATAGGCGATAAAGTAAGTGATATGCAAGCGGCTATAAATGCAAATATTAATAATCGTTATTTGTTTAATGAAGATTTAAAAGAATTTGAATATTGTAAAAAAGTGAATAATTTATTAGATATAAAAAAGGACTATGAATGAAAAATATTAAAGCTTTAGTAATTGGAGATTTAATACACGATATTTATGTTTTCGCAAATTGCACTAGAATTAGTCCAGAAGCACCAGTTCCAGTAATCACTCCTAAAAGTGAGAAAAAAGTCTTAGGTGGTATGGCAAATGTTGCTAATAATCTTGCAAAATTAGGTGCAAATGTTAGTATTTTAAGTGTAATTGGAGATGATGATAGTGCTAGATTTATTGAAAGTGAATTGCAAAAACAAAATATAACTTGCCATATAATTAAGCAAAAAGATAGAAAAACTTCTACAAAAACTCGTATTTTTGGCTCAAATCAGCAAATAGTTAGAATAGATATAGAAAGCACAGAGCAAATTAGCGATAAATTAGCTGATGAATTATTTGATAAAATACGCAATGATAAATATGATGTAATTATTTTTAGTGATTATGATAAAGGAGTTGTTAGTCCTTATTTAGCACAAAAAATAATTAAATTTGCAAAAGATAGCAATACTTTAAGCCTAGCAGACCCTAAGAAAGATTTTTATAAGTTTAAAGGCATAGATTTAATAACGCCTAATTACAAAGAAGCTTGTGAATTTTTAGGTAATTTTAATGAATATGATGATGATATATTATTAAAATCATTAGAAAAATTACAAAAAGAATTGGATTTGAAAATACCATTAATTACTTTAGGTAGCAATGGAATTGCTGCTGTTTATGATAATAAATTAAATCGCCATTATGCTTTAGCTAAAGAAGTTTTTGATGTAACCGGTGCTGGAGATAGCGTGATTTCATCATTATCATTTTTCTTAGCGAATGATTTTAATATTAGTAAAAGCATAGATTTAGCTAATAAAGCTGCTGCTATTGTTGTAGGTAAGATAGGGGCTGTTAGCGTAGGGCTTGATGAGATTATAAATTTTGATAATGAATTTTATAAATTTAAAAATATAGATGAGATTAAACAACTTAGTAAAGGTAAAAAAATAGTTTTTACCAATGGCTGTTTTGATATTTTGCATTACGGGCATCTTAGTTATTTAAGAGCAGCTAAGGAGTTAGGAGATATTTTAGTTGTTGGTTTAAATTCTGATGAAAGTATTAAGAGATTAAAAGGCGAAAATAGACCAATTAATAATATAATGACTAGAAAAGCTATGATGTGTGCTTTAGAATTTGTAGATTATGTTTGTGAATTTAGTGAAGATACGCCAATTAATTTAATTAAAACTTTAGAGCCTGATATATTGGTAAAAGGTGCTGATTATGAAGGAAAAGAAGTTGTTGGCTCATCATATGCAAAAGAAGTAAAATTAATAGAATTTAAAACAGGATATTCAACCACAAATATTATAGAAAAAATAAAGGAGTTATATGTTAAATAAATTAAAAAATGAGTTAAACGAGCACAAAAAAGCTTATGATAATATTAATGAAGAATATTTAAAAGATATTATTCAAGTAGCTGATATTATAAAAAAAGCTTTGGAAAATGGTAAAAAATTATTGATTTTTGGCAATGGTGGTAGTGCTGCAGATGCCCAACATTTTGCAGCCGAACTTAGTGGAAGATATAAATGTGAGCGTAATGGTCTTAGTGCTATTGCACTTAGCACAGATACTTCAGCACTAACTGCAATCGGTAATGATTATGGCTATGAATATGTGTTTAGTAGACAAGTAAATGCTATTGCTAAAAGTGAAGATATAGTGTTTGGTATAAGCACTAGCGGGACTAGTAAAAATGTTATTTTAGCACTTGAAGAAGCTAGAAAAATTGGTTGCAAATGCGTTTTATTAGCTAGTGAAAAATTAGAAAATAGTCCGTATTTTGCCCTAAAAGCACCTAGTAAGGATACGCCAAGAATACAAGAAATTCATATTTTCACAATACATTGTATTTGTGAAATACTGGATAATTATTTTAAAGATAAATAAGGTTTGAGCTTAAAGCTCAAACTAAATTATGATTTTTAGCTAGCCTTAATGCTTTTATAAATTCTTTTAATTGTTTAATATTTCCTATGCTAATTCTATTTAATAAAGGATAATTATCTATAGGTCTTCCAACTATTATCCCGCATTCTTTCATAAAATCAGCATATTTTGTGCTTTTAATTTCGTGTAAAATAAAGTTAGTATGAGATTTAAAATATTTTATATTTAAAGTTTCAAATTCATTTTCTAATAAAGCTTTATTATCGTTAATAATTTTTCTTGTAGTTTTTGCAAAGTCTTTTTGTTTTAGGGCAAAAATTGCACACTCTAAAGCAAAAGCATTAATAGCATCAGGACTAAAAAAATCTTTTAAAATTGATATTAATTTATTATGAGCTATCCCATATCCAACTCTTAAACCTGCTAATGAATACATTTTAGAAAATGTTCTAATATGTAAAATATTTGGATTTTTTGCAAATTCTAAACTATAAAAATCATCAGCAAATTCACAATAAGCCTCATCTAAAAGCATATATACATTATCTTTACAAATTGAGTTTAATTCATTTAAATCTTTTTTGCTTAGCATTAGGCCTGTTGGATTGTTTGGATTTACAAGATAGATTATATTTATTTTATTTGGGATTATTTTTATTTTATTTATATCAAAATTAAACTCACTATCTAAGTAAAACCCATCAATACTATAACCTATATTTTTAGCATAATAAAGTGTTAAGTCAAAAGTAGGTAATGGTGATATTAAATGAACATTGGAATTTGAATATTTATAAAATGCTAAAAGGCTCATATAAATAACATTACTTGAGCCATTACCTAGAACAAAATTATCACTTTTTAAATTATAAAAATTAGCTAATTCATCTAATAATTTATAATTTTTATCAAAAGAATACTTATTAAATTCAATACTATTAATTATCTCTTTAATATCTAAAGTATTACAAGTATTTTCGTTTTTGCTTAAATCAATCATATATTTTTAAATAGATTTTCAAGATTTGCTTTTGCTTCTTCTGAGCTTATATGATTTTCTGCTTCAGTGCCAACTTCAATTAATTCAATATTAAGTCCTGTTAGCATATTGCATAACCTAATATTAATTCCTTGCTTACCTATAGCTTTACTTTTTTGGTCGTGATTTATTACAACCTTAGCTATGTCGTTATCAATCGTAACTGAATTAATAATTGCAGGTGCTAAAGCACGAGAAACTACAATAGCTTGTTCGTTAGAATACTCTATACAATCTATATTTTCGCCATTTAATTCTTTACTAATAGCATTAATTCTAACACCTTTTGTTCCAACGCTAGCACCTACAGCATCAATATTGATTGAGTTAGCTTTTAATAAAACTTTAGCTCTTTCACCAGGAATTCTAGCGCAATTAATAATTTCTATAGCACCATCTTTAATCTCTGGAACTTCAAGCATTAAAAGTGCATTTAAAAATTTAGGAGAAGTTCTTGAAATTTCAACTTTTAAGCCTAGTTTTTTATCAACACTAACTTTTCTAATAACAGCTTTTAATACATCACCAACTTTAAATTTTTCGCCTTTTATACGATTTTTTCTAGGTAATACTGCTCTAATTTCATCAAATTCTATGAAAGTATTTTCATCATTATCAACAAATACTACCGTTCCAAAAATTAATCTATCAACCATACTTTGGTATTTTTCAAATAATTTTTCTTCTACAAGTCTTTGCACATTATATTCTAATTCTTTATAAAGCCAATTTATTGCAGTTCTATCAAGATTTGCAAAAGATATTTCATATTTTAAAGTATCTCCGATTTCTACTTCACTTGATTCTAATTTTGCTTTATCAAGGCTAATATATTTACTTTCATTATTAGCTAACTCATCATTATTTGCAACAACTACTAGATTTTGATATACACAAAGAGTTTTTTTAACATCTACACTAAATTCTTTATCATCACCAAAAAGTCTTTTAGCAGTATTTGTAATAGCTTTTACTACACGCTCACTTACTTCTTCTATTGGCAATGATTTCTCATTCGCAATTGATTCTATTATATCTACTATTCTTTCCAAGATTTTACCTTTAATTGAAGTTTGAAGACTATTATTATATAAAAAATAACTTTTAATAAGTTTAATGAAAGAACTTTTTGTTATTATTTTATTTTTTTAATTTAAAAAAGGATATGAGATGAAATTTAAATTAGCAAAACAAACTTTAAATTCAAAACCAAAAGAAGTTACTATTGAAGAAGTTATAAAAATACTTGAAGAAAAAAAGGTTATATTTTTAGACCATTCAAATTCTAGTGAAGATATTACAAAATTAGTTGAAAAATTAAATAATTTTAAGGTATATGTAAATACGGTTAAATATGGTTTAGTAGAAGATGAATTTATTTATGAGGTACATATACTTTGAGTAAAAAATTATATATAGAAACTTTAGGCTGTGCAATGAATGTTCGCGATAGTGAGCGTATGATTGCAGAGCTTACCACTAAAGAAGGTTATGAAGTAACTACAGATAAAAAAGAAGCTGATTTAATATTAATAAATACTTGTAGTGTGCGTGAAAAACCAGTCCATAAGCTTTTTAGTGAAGTAGGTGGTTTTTTAAAAGAGAAAAAAGAAGGAGCAAAAATAGGCGTTTGTGGTTGCACGGCTTCACATTTAGGTAGCGAGATTTTTAAGCGTGCTCCACAAGTTGATTTTGTGTTAGGTGCAAGAAATATTAGCCGTATAACAGAAGCAATTAAAACTCCAAAATTTATAAGTAATGATATAAATTACGATGAAAGCGATTTTGCTTTTGCTGATTTTAGGAATAGTATTTATAAAAGCTATGTAAATATTATGATAGGTTGTGATAAGCATTGTGCTTATTGTATCGTCCCACACACTCGTGGTGATGAGCTAAGCATTCCAAAAAATATTATTTTAAATGAAGTAAAAAAAGCCGTTAGTAACGGAGCTAGTGAAGTATTTTTGCTAGGACAAAATGTAAATAATTATGGTAAAAGATTTTCAAGTAACCATTCTAAAATGGATTTTTCAGACCTTTTAAATGAGATTAGCGAGGTTGATGGGCTTGAAAGGATTAGATTTACTAGCCCACACCCACTTCATATGGATGATAAGTTTTTAGAAACTTTTGCAAAAAATCCTAAAATTTGTAAAAGTATGCATATGCCTTTACAAAGTGGTAGCACAAGTATTTTAAAAGCTATGAAGCGTGGTTATACTAGAGAATGGTTTATAAATAGGGCTTTAAAATTAAGAGAATTAGTTCCAAGTGCTAGTATATCAACAGATATTATCGTGGCATTTCCTGGTGAGAGCGATGAAGATTTTGAATTAACACTTGATGTAATGAGAAAAATTAGATTTGAGCAAATTTTTTCATTTAAGTATTCTAAAAGACCACTAACACCTGCAGCAACAATGCCAAATCAAATTCCTGAAAATATAGCAAGTGCAAGGCTAACTAAATTACAAAGTTTATACAATGAAATTTTAGATGAGATTAGTGCAGCACAATTAAATAAAACTTATAAAGTATATTTTGAAGAATTAAGAGAAAATCAAACTATAGCAGGAAGAAGTGATAATAATTTCTTAATAGTTGTAAATGGTAGCGAAGAATTGCTTGGAAAAATGGTTGATGTAAAGATTACAAAGACTTCTAGGACAACCCTTTATGGCGAAATACAAAGTTAAAATTTTAGCTTTTATAATATTTATACTTTTAAATATTATTTATTTAACTTGTAAAAAAAGATTTTATGGAGAAAAAACTTTACCTAAAGAGCCTTGCATAGTACTTTTTTGGCATGGAAAACTTACTATGATGGCTTTTATTTTTGCTTATATGAAGAAAAATGGTTATAAAAAAAAGCCTTATGTATTAATAAGTAATCACAAAGATGGAGAATTAATTGCTAGTGTTATGAAATACTTTAATATAAATGCTGTTAGGGGTAGCACTTATGATTTTCCAGTTAAAGCATTGCTTGAAATTAAAAGTCTTTTAGGACAAGGTCATGATGTATATATTACTCCTGATGGACCTAGAGGGCCTTATCATAGCATTTCAGCAGGTTCTTATAAAATAGCTTTAAAATATAAAATTCCTACGATTATTTTTGATAATGCTGCAAGTAGATTTTATAGGGCTAAAAGTTGGGATAAGATGATTTTGGCTAAGCCATTTTCTACAATTGCTTATATTATTTCAAAACCGATATTATTAGATGAAGAAAATTCTGTTAATTTAATAAATAAGGAATTTAATAAACTAGAGCTTAAATTAAATGAAGAAGGTTTTTATGTTTAATATAAGAAAATATCTATCAACTATTTTTATTAATTTAGTAATTAAGGATAAAAGTTGTAGTATAGAAGCTTATTCTGTTAAAAATGAAAAAATTATTAAAATTCATCAAAGAACTTTTATTGAAGAAGATAAAAATAAATTACTAAAATATATAAAAACCTTAATTGATAATCATTATTTTACTTATGTTTCACTTTTATTTACTAGTATCGGTCAAGGAATGGTGCCGACAATTAATAAAACAGATTTACAAAAATTTGGTGTTGATAGCAGTGCTGTTAATTTAAAAATCTTTGATAACTCGTTTTTGTATGCGGCAAAAACTGAATTAATTAATGCTGATATTGTTTTTGATGAATTGCAAGTGGATTTAATTTATTCTCCTTTTAGCATATTGTTTAAACTAATTCAAGATAAAAAATCAGATGGTTTTGTATTTGATGGCATAAGTTTATTTGTGTTAAAATACGGAGAATTCATTACTTTAATGATTTATGATGGTAAAAAATTTAAATTTGGTAGTTATTTTGAGCTTAAAATCAACAAAGATAATGAAGAAGACCATCAATCTTTAGAATTAGAAGAAGAAATTGAATTAGATAGCAATAACGATACATTAGAAGAACTTGATTTTGATGAATTTGATAATGTAAAGGTTGATGATAATTTTGATTTAGGAGCTGATTTAAATTCTGATTTGAATGAAAATTTACAATCATTTAGCTTGGATATGCAAATATTTGAATATATAAATAGTGCGATTAAAGAATTTTATAATAACAATATTTATGATAGTGATTTTATTAATAATATTATTATATTTGAACATGAAAAAAGTTCTAAAGCTATGCATTCTTATATTGAAAGTGAATTATTAATAAAGCCTATTGTATATACAATTGATATATTTAAGGAAATGTTAAAATTAAGCAGTAATGATTTAGGAGCAAAAATTGATATATAGTCTTAAAAATGCTGAACAAAAACCTATATTAAATAAATTTAATAAATTATGCTTTTATTTTTTAATCTTCATTATTTTTGTAATTATATTTTTTGCTGTATTTATAAAAATAAAACAAGAATTAGCATATAGCGACGCACAACAAGCCAAAGAAAATAGTGATACAATGATAGAATTAATAGGAAAAAATAGGAATGAAATTATTTTAAATAAAGAATATATAGCTTTAGTAAGTGATATACAAGCTTCTAATATAAATTTAAAAAAGAGTATAAAAAATTTATTTGACTTAGTTCCTGATAGTATAGTTTTAAATGAAGTTTTAATGGAGCAAAAAAGCTTATTGATTAAAGGAATTACTCCAACAAAAGAAATTTATAATAATTTATTGCAAACACCGCTTCAAAGTATTTTTGAAACATCAAAAACTAATTTTATACAATTAAATTCTGGTTGGTATAACTTTGTAAGCATCAACACTATTGAAAATTCTGAGGGTTTTAATGAATAAAGATAATAGTATGAGTAAAATTGATATAGTAAAGTTGCTATTATGGTTGAGTATATTTTTGATTACTATTTTTACTCTTAGTGCTTTGCTTATAATCCCAAGTGTAAATAAATTAAAAGTTGCAAATGAAGTTTTAAGCTCTTCAAATTCAAAATTTCAGCAAAATAAAGCAAAAAATGAAAGTATTGAAAGACAATTAAATGATTATTTATCAGAGAATAAAACCAATTTAGCAAAAATTCATAATGAATTTGATATTGAAAAATTTAAAAATCATTGCAAGACTTTTTTTGATGAAGTGAATTTAGATAAGAATTTAGATTTTAGCGAAGATTATGTAAGCTATCAGTTATCAGTAAGCACAAAAATAACAAGTCCAACTATTTTTTATGATTTCATAGATTCTTTAGATAATTTTCCAAATATTTTACGAGTTCATTTCCCAATAGTTTTAAAATCTGATAAGAATTTAATAAAAGCACAATTTAACATTCAAGTATATAAAAGATAAGCCTACAAAAGTAGGCTAAGAATTATTTATGCAATTCATTTGCATAGAATTTAACAGAATTAAAGCCTTCTTTTAAAGCCCATTCGTAAGCGCTTGATACAAATTCCCAATTAATATGCTTATAAAAACCTTCAAGATAAGCTGCTCTTGCATTTCTGTGGTCAATATAATAAGCGTGTTCCCAAACATCAACAACTAATAAAGGAATTAATTTATCTGTAATTGGAGTTGCTGCATTGCTTGTTTTTACTAATTCAAGTTTTTTACTTGTAGTATTATACACAAGCCAAAACCATCCACTACCAAATAAGCCTGTAGCACCTTTTATAAATTCATCTTTAAAGTTTGAACAGGTTCCAAAAGCTTCATTAATTGCTTTTTCTAATTCAGCACTCATTTTGCTTTCTTTTGGACTAATGCAGTCAAAATAAAAATCGTGATTATAAACTTGTGCAGCATTATTAAAAACACCATCTTTAGAAGTTAAGATAATATCAACTAAATCTTTTTTTTCAAATTCTGTTCCAGCAATCAAATTGTTAAGATTATTAACATAAGTTTGATGATGTTTACCATAGTGATAATTGAAAGTTTCTTCAGTTAAAAAGCCTGAAAACGCATTTGTTGCATAATTTAATGTTCTTAATTTAAACATCTTTTCTCCTTAATTTTAAAATTTGTATTAAAAATATATCAAAAAAAAGATAATATTTATCTTATTTAAAATCCTTTTTTATTTGTAAAAAATATATTTATTAAAGAAAATTAAAATTATTATCAAATTAAGAAAAAATTAATAAATAATTCATATAATAATCAATATCAAATTAATTTAAAAAAAGGATATATTATGAAGTTAAGTAAAATTACATTAGCTAGTATTTTTGTTGCAAGTTCTGCATTTGCTCATCAATTTTTTCCAATGAAAACAGATGATGGTTATAAAGTTGGATTTTGGGCTGATGATCATTGGGGTCAATTTCAAAGCGATAGAATATTTGGTGTAAGTGCAAAAGATTCTAAGGGTAAAAAGCTTAAAGCTGGATATGATTATTTAAATAATAAAATCTTTATAGAAGGTAATCCATCAGTAGCTAGTGTAAATTATGATTTTGGTTATTACACTTTTACAAAAGATGGCAAACATTATTCTCAAGCTAGAAATGAAATTACCGACATTACAGGTGCAAATGAAGTAACCCAAACTAGAAAAATATTTAAAATGGGTAAAAGTATATTCGCTTGGGACGAAGCATCAAGTAAGCCTTTAGGGTTAAAATTTGAAATAATTCCATTAGAAAATCCACTAGACAAAAAAGTAGGGGATAAATTAAAAGTTCAAGTATTATTAGATGGAAAACCTATTAGTGGGGTTGAATTTGAAGACCAAAATGATGATATAGATGATATTACAACCGATGAAAAAGGTATTGCAACTTTAACTCTTAGCAAACCTCAAGATGGCTTACAAATTATTGCGGCTGGTATAAAATTGCCTTATAATCTTGATAGATACGGAGATACTTTACAGCTTACTGCTACTTTAAGTTTTAAATCTAAATAAATTATTTAATCTCTAATTTTTATTAGGGATTAAAAATATTGTTTTAAAATACCAAAATTAAATTTAAAGGTTTTATTATGAGACTTAAGGTCTTTTTTGCTTTATTAATTGCGGCATTTGGTATTTGGTATTTTTATTACAATAAGGGAACTTATAGTAACACTAATGGTTTTGAGCTAGAATATATTGATAATAATATAATAAAAGAATATAAATCTTATATTTTGCTTAATTTTTGTAATAAAAGTAATTCTTCTTGTATTCAGTTTCAGCCTATTTTAAAATCAGTTTATGATGAATTAGCAGACCCTAATATAAAAATTTTCAATATAGATATATTTGAAAATCCCGAGCTTTTAAATGTTTTTCCAATTTCACTTATACCTATACAATTTTTCTACACTCAAGAAGGAGAAAATTTCAAACCAAATTCAAGTGTTGGTATGAAATTTAAAGAAATGAAATTTAATAATGAAACTTATTATTTTCATATTGGTATTTTAAGTCAAGAAGAAATAATATCTGTTTTTAAAGAAATGCAAAATAATTAAAATTCTTCTAAACGATTTAAAGCTTCTTCCACAATTTCTCCAATAGGTGGGGTAATATCAATATTTATTACTAAATCTTCATTGTGTGGAAATTCTAATGTTGAAAATTGAGAATCAATCATATTTTCTTTCATATAATGACCGCTTCTTTTACTCATTCTTTGCATTATTAATTCTTTTGAGCCGTGTAAATGAATGAAGATAATTTTACCAGATTGTCTTATTTTATCTCTATATTGTTTTTTTAATGCAGAACAAGCTATGACACAAGAGCGGTTTCTTCTTGAAATTGAGTAAAATACATCAGCAATTCTTTCAAGCCAAGGTTCTCTATCCAAATCATTTAATGGATTTCCACTTTGCATTTTTTCTATATTTGCTCTTGGGTGTAAATCATCTCCATCTATAAAACTTGCTCCTAAACTATTTGCAATCATAGCACCTATTGTGCTTTTGCCACAACCACAAACTCCCATCACAACAATATTATAATGTTTCATTAATTATCCTTTTTTATAAAAATCTTGCTATTTTTAACCTATTTTTCTTAATATTACATAAATTCAAATAAAAGGAGAAATAATGCAAGAGCTTAGTGCTTCTTACTTATTATGTGTTGCCGCAGTTGCGGTTGTTTTATTATTATTTATGATTATGAAATTAAAAATTCATGCTTTCATATCATTAATAATAATAAGTTTTTTAACTTCTTTAGCAGCCAATACGCCGCTTGATAAAATTTTAGGAGTAATGCTTGGTGGTTTTGGTTCAACTTTAGCAAGTGTTGCTTTATTAGTTGGTATTGGTGCTATGATAGGTAAAATTTTAGAAGTTTCTGGTGGAGCTCAAGTATTAGCTGATACTTTAATTGAGTTTTTTGGGGTGCAAAGAGCTCCATTTGCACTAGGTTTAGCTTCATTGATTTTTGCTTTCCCTATATTTTTTGATGCAGGGTTAATTGTAATGTTGCCTGTTATATTAAGCGTAGCTCATAAATTAAAAGGTTCTGTTTTAACTTATGCACTTCCTTCAGTTGGTGCATTTTCTGTAATGCATGTTTTCTTACCGCCACACCCAGGTCCAGTTGCAGCAGCAGCTACAATAGACGCTAATGTTGGTTGGGTTTTAATATTAGGACTTATTATTGGTCTTCCTACTTGGTATTTTAGCTCGTATTTATTTGGGCTTTATTCTGGTAAAAAAATGTATTTTAAAGCACCAGATTTATTTGAAGATGAAAAAATAGAAATTAAACATAAACCTAAATTCTTAACCGTAATATTTATATTATTAACCCCTGTAGTATTGATTTTTATAAGTGCAATTATCTCATCTATGCAAAAATTAGAAATAATCGCAAAAAATGATATATGTTTTAATGTTTTAAATCTAATAGGTCAAACTCCAATCGCTCTTATGATTACTTTAATAATTTGTATTATTGTATTTAATAAGAGTTTAGGTGCTAAAAATCTTGAAAAATATTGTGAAAAAGCTCTTCCTGCAATTTGTTCTGTAGTGCTTGTAACCGGTGCAGGTGGTATGTTTGGCGGTGTTTTAAGAGCTAGTGGAATAGGTGATGCGTTGGCTGGAACTTTAGCTAATTTAGGCGTTCCTGTTATTTTAGCTGGTTTTATAATAGCAGCAATTATTAGAATTGCTCAAGGTTCAGCTACTGTTGCACTTACTACAACAGCTGGTTTAATGGCACCAATTATTGCAGCAAATACATCAATTGCAGAATTTGATAAAGTTGCTATCGTTTTAGCAATAGCTTGTGGTAGTGTTGTTTGCTCTCATTTTAACGATTCTGGATTTTGGCTTGTAAAAGGCTTATTTGGTTTAGATGAAAAAACAACTCTTAAAACTTGGACTATGCTAGAAACTTTAATAGGTGTTATAGGTTTTGTATTTATACTTATAATTTTAGCTTTATTTAATCTTATATTTTAGTGTTTTTTGCTTTGGAATTTAAAATTATATTTTAAATTCCATTTTTAATTAATTCTTCTTAAATAATATAGTTTTCATTATATTTACATATTATTCCTTTTTGCTATTGGGGGGGGGTATTTAATATCTATATAATAATTAAGAATATATTATTCCATTTACTTAATTCTTAAATTATTTTATTATAATTTTATCTAACTTATAAAATTAAGTTTTATTTAAATTTTTAAGGAGAATTTATGGAAAAGTTATCTCGTAGAAGCTTTTTAAAAGGTGCAGCAGGAGTAGCAGCTAGTGCGTCAAGTTTAGGTGCTGTTGATTTTATTGGTGAAAACGCTATTCCTAAAATAGATGAAAGCTTAATTAGTGCTTCACATTTTGGAGCTTATCATCCAATTATTAGAAGTAGCAAAGTTGAAGGATTTAAGGCTTTTAATGGGGATTTTAAACCAACAACTCTTATGAATGGTGTAGTAAATAGAGTATATTCACAAGATAGAATTAAAAACCCAAGTGTTAGAAAAAGTGTTTTAGAAAAAGGATTTGAAAAAGCTCCTAAAAACTTAAGGGGTAAAGAAGAATTTGTTGAGATTACTTGGGAAAAAGCTTATGAATTAGTAGCTAATGAGCTTAAAAGAGTTTATGAAAAATATGGCTCTAATGCTGTTTATGGCGGTAGTTATGGTTGGTTTTGCGTTGGAAGCGTTAATAACCCACAAAGCTTACTTGGAAGAATGTTAAATATAGCAGGAGGTTGTACTACTAGAACTCTTACATACTCAACTCATTGTATTCGTGCAATTACTCCTTATGTTAGTGGTGTTGATGAATCAAGTGCTAAGCAAACTTCTTGGGACAATGTATTAGAGCATTCAAAAGTGGTTGTTTTATGGTCAAATGATATGATTAATACAAATCAAATTGCTTGGGGTGTGCCATTACATGAAACTTACCCTTATTTAGAAAAATTACAAGCATTAGTTAAAGATGGAAAAATAAAAGTAATTAATATTGACCCAGTATATAATGATACAGCAAGATTTTTAGGTGCAGAACAAGTATTTATTAATCCTACAACTGATGTTGCCTTAGTAGAAGCAATGTGTTATCATTTAATTAAAAACAATCTTCACGATGAAAAATTCCTTAAAAAATACACGGTAGGATTTGCTAAATTAAAAGAAAGATTATTTGATGAGAATAATCCAAAAACTCCTGAATTAGCAGAAAAAATCACAGGTATAAAAGCAGAAAAAATAAAAGAATTAGCAGAACTTATGGCTAAAAATAGAACTATGATTATGGCAGGTTGGGGTTTTCAAAGAGCTCATCACGGAGAGCAAGCTCACTGGGCTATGATAACTCTTGCATCTGTTTTAGGACAAATTGGACTTGATGGTGGTGGATATGGGTTTAGCTACCATTATTCAGATGGTGGAGTTCCAACTCCGGGTGCAGTTACGGGCAATGCTAATAGTGGTAATATTGAAGATAAAGCAAATAATTTTAGTGGTTTTCCTGGACTTGCAGGAATTAGCACAAAAACTACTATAAAAGGGGAGTGGGATAATAGAACTAACGAAGTAATTCCTGTTTCAAGAATAGTAGATATGCTTGAAAATCCTGGTAAAGAATATGAATTTGATGGCAAAGTTAAGACCTTCCCTTTAATTAAGTCAATTTATTGGGCTGGTGGTAATCCAATGCACCATCATCAAGATAGAAATAGACAATTAAAAGCATTTGCTAAGGTTGATAGCTTTATAGTTCAAGATTGTTTTTGGACTGCTAGTGCAAGATATGCTGATTTAGTTCTACCGGCTACTACTGAAATAGAAAGAAATGATATAACTAAAGCACATACAAACAAATATATCTTCGCTATGAAAGAATGTATAAAGCCTATGTATAACTCAAGAAATGATTATGATATTTTTTGTGGAATTATTAAGCATTTTGGTGAAGAAAAATACCAAGCTTTTACAGAGGGTAAAACTGCAAATGAATGGATTAAATACTTTTACGAACAATCAAGAGAAAAAGCAGCAGCAAGT
>NZ_JACGAV010000016.1:0-40255 GCF_020137645.1 Campylobacter sp. RM12637 | reverse complement strand
TGTAGCACTTGCTTTATCGCGAGCTTCATTATAAAAATATTGCACCCAACCCATCATATCGCGACCTTCTGTAAAGGCATTTAATGCGTTATCTCCAAAATGTTTTAATATACCACAACAAATATCATAGTCATTTTTCGCATTGTAAAGTGGTTGTATGGCTTGTTTAATTGCAAATAAGTATCTATTATCTGTAGATTTAGTTATATCATTTCTTTCTATTTCAGTAGTAGCTGGTAGAACTAAATCAGCATGTCTTGCACTAGCAGTCCAAAATATTTCTTGCATGATAAAGCTATCAACTTTTTCAAATGCTTTTAGCATCCTATTTCTATCTTGATGATGGTGCATTGGATTACCACCAGCCCAATAGATACATTTTATATTAGGAAATACTTTTTTCTTTCCATTAAAATCATATTCTTTGCCAGGATTTTCAAGCATATCTACTATTCTTGAAACAGGAATTACTTCGTTTTCTCTATCGCTCCACTCTCCCTTAATACTAGGAACTGCACCAATACCTAATAATCCAGGAGAAGTATATTCTGGTTTAGCATTACCTAAACTTACAGAATTATCAGCCCCTGCATCGGCATCATGGTAGTGAAACCCATATCCACCACCATCAAGTCCAATTTGCCCTAAAACAGATGCAAGAGTTATCATAGCCCAGTGAGTTTGTTCTCCGTGATGAGCCCTTTGAAAACCCCAACCTGCCATAATCATAGTTCTATTTTTAGCCATAAGTTCTGCTAATTCTTTTATTTTTTCTGCTTTTATACCTGTAATTTTTTCTGCTAATTCAGGAGTTTTTGGATTATTCTCATCAAATAATCTTTCTTTTAATTTAGCAAATCCTACCGTGTATTTTTTAAGGAATTTTTCATCGTGAAGATTGTTTTTAATTAGATGATAACACATTGCTTCTACTAAAGCAACATCGGTTGTAGGATTAATAAATACTTGTTCTGCACCTAAAAATCTTGCTGTATGATTTACCACTGGGTCTATATTTATAACTCTAATTTTACCTTCTTTAATAAGTTCTTTTAATCTTTGTATATATTTATTTGTTCTATGCATTCCTACAAACCAATTTGGATGGTGTATTTGATTTGTAGTAAGAATATCTGCTGACCACATTACAATTACTTTTGAATGTTCTAATACATTATCCCAAGAAGTAACTTGTGCTGCTGATTCATCTACTCCAACTATATGTGGCGTAATAGCCCCAATGCAATGACACGAATAGCTTAAAACTCTAGCGGTATAACCACCTGTAATATTTAACATTCTATATATTAAAGTTTGTGGATTTCCAACACCACCAACTCCGTGCCAACCATAATTGCCACCATAAACAGCATTAGAGCCATATTTTTCATAAACTCTTTTAAGCTCATTGGCTACTAATTCATAAGCCTTTTCCCAAGTAATCTCAACGAATTCTTCTTTACCCCTTAAGTTTTTAGGAGCTTTTTCAAATCCTTTTTCTAAAACACTTTTTCTAACACTTGGGTTTTTAATTCTATCTGGAGCATAGGTTCTAGCTACAACACCATTTAACATTGAACTAGGAGATTCATCTCCTTTAAATGGAATTACCCCTTCTAATCTTCCATTTTTAACTATAGGATGAAAAGCACCAAAATGTGATACAGACATACTTCCCTCAATGGAATTTGGTAACAAATTATTTTCACCAATAAAATCAACAGCACCTAAACTTGACGCACTAGCTGCTACTCCTGCTACACCTTTTAAAAAGCTTCTACGAGATAACTTTTCCATAAATTCTCCTTTTAGTTTAAATAAAACTTAATTTTTTAAGTTATATAAAAATTATAATATTAAAATATGAAAATAAGTTAATGGAATAATTTTAAAAGCTTGATATTTATTAATTTGAATATTATTCTAAATATTTAAAAAAATAATCATTTCATTTCTTTTGACATTCTATAAATGAATGAAAATACTTCGGCAACAGCCTTATACATTGCAGGTGGAATTTCTTCTCCTAATTCTAATTTGCTTAATACTTCACATAATTCTTCATCTTCTTTAATAGGAATATTATGCTCGTTAGCTAATTTTATAATTCTTTCGGCGATTTCTCCGCTACCTGTTGCCATTACTTTTGGAGCATTATTTTTATCTTTGTTATAGCCTAAGGCTAGGGCTTTTCTTATCTTACTCATACTTTTTTATTAAATCCTAAGTCTAATGTATATTCATCTTCGTATTTGCTCTCTCTTAATTTACTAATAAAGAAATTAGAAGTAATTAAACCAGCTTTTCTTAAATCTTTTTTAAAACCCCTTGCGTGATTGATTAAGATTTCTCTAAAATTATCATTTTCTATCATCATATTAATATCTAAATATTTATCTTGATTTAAACCAAGCATAATATTAATAGCTCCAAGTCTTTTAAATTTTAGCTTAATTTGTGCGTAAAATTTATCTTCGCTATCACTTTTAAAACTAATATTTGATTCATCTAAATCATCTAAAGAGTAGGGTAGGTATGTATTTACTTCATTATTTGCAACTGATATTATTTGGTTTAATTCTATTTGATTTAATAGTTTTTGGCTCATATCATAGGCTATTTTATTATCTTTTGCTAAAGCTACTTTTGAAGTTTGAAGCAGTATTGATTTAGCATCATTTGAAATGGAGTTGTTTATATGTTCTGCAGTTCTAGTTACAACCTGATTTATATCTTTTTTGGCTTGATTTAAGTGAGTTTTTAGGCTTTTTATTTCTTGAGTATTTATATAATTTTTAAAACTTTCTTCATTTTTTAAATTAGCACTTAGTAATTTTGTCAAACTTTCAATTTTATTTTGCAAACTCAAATTCTCGCTATTTAAAATAGAACTTATTGTATTGTTTTGATTGATTGCTTGTTTGATTTCTGGATTGTTTAACAACTTTAATTCTTGTTTAATATCTTGAGATTTTGTTATATCTTGTAAAGCTTTTAAATCACTTTTTATATCTTCACTTGATTTTTCTATAGGTTTTTCAGTGGCTTTTATTTTATCATCTGTGGTTTTAGAATTTAAATTATTGATTTTTTGATTTTCCTTATTTTCAAATTCTTTTGTTGTTTTTATTTCAATTTTATTAGTATCTTTAGTATAAATATCATTATTATTTTTTAGAATTTCTTTAATATTTTCAAGTTTGCTTAAAATATTATTCTCATTATTTGAAATTTTATAATTATTTTGCACATTTGATGGGTTGTTTATGATTTCTTTTGCTAGATTTTTTATGTTTTGAATATCAGCTTTTAAACTTGCTAATTTTGGTAATATGCTTTTTACTTTATCGTTTTTAACTTCAATATTTATTAGGTTTTTTATTTCTTTATTGATTTTATCTTCTAATTTATTTGCTACTTCAATTAGTTTTAGTGGTTCGGTATTTTTTTGTAAATACGCTCTAGCGTTTTTTAATAATTCTAAAGTTTTTATAACAGGGGTAGTGGTTGATTTATTTTCTAATTTTTGATTTATAAAATTTTCTAATTTTTCAAGGGATTTTTCGGCACTCATTTGCTCTTGACCGAGTTTAAAAATCTCACTTTTTAAATCACTTGTTTTGATATTTTTCATAAATGAAATAAGCCTAAAAAAGCTTTGTGGTAAGGCTTGTTCGTTTAGATTAGCTCTTAGTTTGCTCTCTAAAAATACTCCTGAATTATTTAAAGCTTGAAATAAGGCTTTTGAATCTTGCATTTTGGTATTTAATAAATTATCAAGTTTATTTACAAATACTTCTAAATCCTTATCCTTGCTTAAAATTGCTTTTAATTCTTTAATATCTTGAGCGATATTTTTTGAAATATTTATGTTTTTTGCATTTTCGCCTAGTTGGTTTAAATCTTTACTTGATTTTATTCCATCAAGTAATTTATTTACGATTTTTTTAAGACCTAGTTCTAGTGTTTCATCTTCGCTTAAGGCTTCGTTTATTAATGAACTACCTTCTTTTAAGGGTTCTTTAATATCTTTTGTATCTTTTACATTGGGTTTTAAATTCCCTTGTTGCTTTAGCCCTAAATCACTATTTACTAAAGAATTTAAAGTCGTATTTATATTATTCATCGTTGCCTAAATGCACAAATTGACTTGGTTTTTGCTCAAATTCTATTCTATTTACAGCGTCAATTTTTGGTTGGGTAAGAGTAAAAATAGCTAAGAAAAACAATAAAACTATATAAATTAAAATATAAGCATTAGCTCCAAAATTACTTATCATAAATCCTAAAATTATAGGAGATAAAACAGAGCTTGATACATAAGCAAACATTAGCGTTCTTCCGATTTCAAGCATTTGCGAGCTTTCTTTTGCTCTATCGCTAGCCCTTGCAAGTGCTAAAGCATATACGCAAAAAAGTCCCATTCCAAGGAAAAAGCATAAAATAAATATAGCAATTTTGTTACTTGCTAAAAAATATAGCCCTAAACTTGCAAAAAATGCAAGTATTACGCAAGATAAAATCGCTATTTTTCTACCATAAGTATCAGAAAATTTACCTATAAATAATTGTGCTATAAATCCGCCTAACATTGCTGTAAAAATTAGCAAAGATATATCTTGAATATTATAATTTAATGCTAGAAAATATGTCTGAGACATAGAAAAAAATCCATTCATTAAAAAGCCACCAACAAATGCTGATATAAATGCTAATTTTGATACATTAAAAATATTTGGGATACTTATTTTACGCCTTTCCTTAAGGATAGGTTGTTTGATTTTTAATAAATTAAGTGGTAACGAACATAATAAAATCACTATAACAGCCATTATAAATACATTATTGTAATCTGGTTCAAAATATAACAATAATACTCCTATGGCAAAACCAGAGTAAAATACTATTTCATAAATTGAGAGCATTCGTGAGCGAATTTCGTTTTTTGATTTTTGATTTATCCAAGATTCAATAATTACTAATAATGTATAGTATGAAAATCCTATTGTAAATCTTAAAATAGCCCAAAAATATATTTCTTTTGTAAATATATGCAAAATTGCAGCTATAGCAAATAGTGAAGTAAAAAAACCAAAACTTCTAATATGTCCTACTTTTTGAATTAGACTATGAGAAAAAAATGTGCTAATTAATGCACCAAAATATATGCTTGAACTTACTAATCCTACATAAAATTCATCATATCCAAGATTTTTTAGTAGTATAGAATTTGAGCTTAGTAAAAAAGAATTTCCTACAAACAATAGCAAAGACGCAAATAATAATGCTCTTAAAGAGTTGATTGTTTTTATCATTTAAATATCCTTACTAATAATAAGTTTAAAATTATTACAAAAGAACTTGCAAAAAAAGCAATTATATTAAAAAGCTTATTATTAATTAATATTAATACGAGTATTATAAAAAAAACATAGGCTAAAAACTTATATATATTTATAAATATTTTATAATGTTTAATTGCTTTAAAATTCTCTTTAATTCCTTTTTTTGGTATATAAATAGGGTTTGTATTTTGTATAAAAAATCTAGGTGTATTAGCAATTTGGAATTTAGGTAATGATTTTTTAAGACTTAAATAGCTTAGAAATGGAATTATTAAATTAGCATAAAATGCTAGTTGGATACTATAAAAAGCATCTAAACTAGCAAAGTATAAACATAAAGCTATATTAAAAAATATTAAAGATATTACTAATTTATACATAAAACATTAACTTAGCACAAAGCACAATAAGAATAGCTAGAGTTAATGCTAGTGGGTGTATTATTTTATTTAAAGGATTTGGTTTTTTGATTACGAATTTGAAAATTAAACTAATAGCTACCATTATAAAAATTAAGCTTGCAAAAGCAACTTTTAGCATAAAAATTTTCTGAAATGTAGTGACAAAAAAGCCAATCTCGCTACCAACCCATCTACTCATCATCATACCGCCTGTAAGTATTAACAATACTACACAAATTGGCATAATTTTAATAGCTCTTTTAGTTATGCTTTCTTGAATTTGTTGTGCTAATTCTTGGCTTAGATTTTTCTTAGCACGACTAAAGATAACAACATCAAAAAACAAATAACCAACAAAAATAATCGCACAAAAAATGTGAATAATAAGTGCAAATGGATATAAACTTTCCATAAAAATCCTTTCATAATATTTTTAAATGAGATTATATTTGTCTTTTTTGTTTGTTTTATTGATTTAGCTTAATTATTATAAAAGTTTATTAATAAATTGTTCTAGGGCAAAATGCCCTAGATTATTAATCTACTTTAAAGTTTTCAATTTCATTGAAGTTTAGATATTTGTAGATATTAGCCTTTTTGCTATCGCTTATTTTATCATTTACTAATTCTAAATATTCACTTGGGTTTGGTAAGCGACCAAGTAAAGCACAAACAGCAGCTAATTCAGCACTACCTAAATAAACTTGAGCGCCTATACCCATTCTGTTATCAAAGTTTCTTGTGCTTGTACTAAATACAACAGCTCCATCATTTACACGAGCTTGGTTACCCATACATAAGCTACATCCTGGAACTTCAATTCTAGCACCTGCTGCACCATAAATTGAATAATATCCTTCTTTTGTTAGTTGAGCTTTATCCATTTTTGTTGGAGGTGCTACCCATAGACGAGTTTTAAGCATACCTTTACCTTTAATAACTTCTCCTAAAGCTCTATAATGTCCTATATTTGTCATACAAGAACCAACAAATACTTCATCAATATTTTGTGGGCGTTTGCTATCTGCTAATACTTCACTAAGAGTTGCTACATCATCAGGGTCGTTTGGACAAGCTAGGATAGGCTCTTTTATAGTATTTAAATCTATTTCAAAAATATGCTCATAACTAGCATCTTTATCAGCTCTTAATAATGTAGGATTATTAAGCCATTCTTGCATTCTAGCTTTTCTTCTTAAAAGTGTATTTTTATCTTCATATCCAGCTTCAATCATAGCATCAATTAAGCTTATATTAGAATTTAAATATTCAGCTATGCTTTCTTTACTTAAATTAACACAACATGCAGCTGCGCTTCTTTCAGCACTTGCGTCGCTTAATTCAAATGCTTGTTCTACTTTTAGATTTTCTAAGCCTTCAATTTCTAAAACTTTACCAGCAAAAATATTCTTTTTGCCTTTTTTCTCAACCGTTAAATAACCTTCTTTTATAGCTACATAAGGAATTGCATTTACTAAATCTCTTAATGTAACACCAGGTTGTAATTCGCCTTTAAAACGAACTAAAATACTTTCAGGCACATTAAGTGGCATAGCACCTGTTACAGCAGCAAATGCTACAAGTCCTGAACCTGCAGGAAAACTAATGCCTATTGGAAATCTTGTATGTGAATCAGCTCCAGTTCCAACTTCATCAGGCATAGCAAAACGATTTAGCCAACTATGAATTACCCCATCACCTGGTTTAAGTGAAACCCCACCTCTTGAACTCATAAAATGTGGTAATGTTGTGTGTGTTGTTACATCGCTTGATTTAGGATATGCTGCTGTATGGCAAAAACTTTGTAATACAAAATCAGCATTAAATCCTAAGCTAGCAAGTTCTTTAATCTCATCTCTTGTCATTGGTCCTGTTGTATCTTGACTACCAACGGTTGTAGTTTTTGGCTCTATATACATTCCAGGAACAACGCCTTCTAAACCACAAGCACGACCTAACATTTTTTGAGCTAATGTATAACCTTTAACTTTTACTTCAGGTTGAGATGGTTTTTTAAATATTTCTTCTTTTGGCATACCTAAAACATCTCTAGCTTTAGCACATAATCCACGACCTACGATTAGTGGAATTCTGCCACCTGCACGAACTTCGTCTAAAAGAGTATTTGGATTTATTTCAAAAGTTGAAACAACTTTACCATCTTTTTTAATTTGTCCGTTTGCAATATCAACAACAAATCTATCTCCCATTTCAAGATTTGTAACATCACAAACTATTGGTAAAGCACCACTATCTTGAGCGGTATTGAAAAAAATTGGAGCAATAGTTTGTCCTAAAATCACACCGCCTGTGCGTTTATTTGGAACTCCTTTTATATCTTCACCTATGTGCCATTGAACTGAATTTATTGCTGATTTACGGCTTGAGCCAGTTCCTACAACATCACCTACATAAGCTACTTGAATGCCAGATTTTTTAAGTTCTTCTATTTTTTCAATACTACCTGGTTGTCTTCTAACTAGCATTGCTTGTGCGTGTAAAGGAATATCACTTCTAGTAAATGCTTCACTTGCTGGACTTAAATCATCTGTATTTGTTTCTCCATTTACTTTAAAGCATATACATTCAATTTCAGATGTTACTTCAGGTCTTTTAATAAACCATTCTGCATTAGCCCAACTTGTTAGAACTTTGGTTGCGAATTTATTTCCTTTTTTATGTAATTCAGCAACTTTATCAAAACCATCATGAACGAAAATAATATTAGTTAAAGCATTTGCAGCAAGTTCTGCAATTTCATTGTTTTCTAAAGCTTTAAGTAATACTCTTACATTATAACCTCCAAGCATTGTGCTTAGCATTGATATTGCTTCAGATTTATTTATACAGGTGCATTTACTATTGTTAAATAGTATTTTTTCTAAGAAATCACATTTAATAAGCGCAGAATCATCAACACCAACACCAACACGATTAGCTAATAAATCTTTTAATTTTTCGCTATTTTTATCGTTGTTTTCTAAAAGCTCACATAATTGTTTTGTCTGAGCTACATTTAAAACCAATGCAGGGACATTAAGAGCAGCACGCTCTTCAACTAATTTTTGGTATTCTTCTAAAAATGCCATATTAACTCCTTTAAAATTTTTAAAAAGATTATAAATGCTTTAGATAATAAAAAAGTAGTTTTGTCAAGAAAAATGTATAGGGTCTATATCAATTGTTACTTTTTGTAACTGTTTGTAGTGCAAGGCTAGGTTACTTAGTAACATTTTTTTATTTGAACGGAGCAAAATATAATATCTATAATTATTGTTAATTTTTTCTATAGCACATTTTCCATAGCCTATTATTTCATAATCATTATCGTTTTCTTTGCTATTTTTTAAATGATTTGCCAAGTCTTCACATAAATTACTTGCTTCTATTTCGTTTTTTGATGCAATAATTAATCTTAATAGTCTTTTAAATGGTGGATAATTAGTTCTAAAAAATTTCTCATCTTCTAAAAATTCATCATAATTTTGCAAGTATTTTTCAAAAAAATCTTTATTTTGAGTATTTATTAACACTTTAGCTTTTTTGCTTCTTCCTGCACGACCAGCTACTTGAATAGCAAGAGCAAGTGTATTTTCACGAGCTTTATAATCAGGGTAGAATAAATATTCATCAAGTCCTAAAATAGCACAAAATGTAACATTTCTATAATCGTGTCCTTTTGATATTAGTTGAGTTCCTACTAAAATATCTATATTTCCTAATTCAAATTCTTCTAGTATTTCTTTAAGTTTAGTTGCCGAACTTAATTCATCGCTATCTAATTTTGCAATATTTGCATTAGGTAAAGCCTTTTTTAATTCTTCGCATAATTGAGCTGTTCCTATTATTTTGCTTTCTAATATTTCGCTACCGCAATTATCACAGGTATTTTTTAAATACTCTTTTTTACCACAATAATGGCATTTATATGTTTTATTGTGTAAACTCATTGCCACAGAGCAATTAGGACAAACTTTTCTTGAATTACAATCCTTGCATACAACTTGACGATAATTACCACGCACTGGTAAAAATATCATACTTTGCTCTTTTTTATTTAAATTATCTTCTAATAAATCAAGTAAATTAGAGCTAGGTGTCTCAAGACTATCGTCAAAAAGAATTTCTTTTTCGCTTTGAAAATATGTGCCTTTTAATCTAAATTTATTTATATTTTGATTATAAAAACTTTGAAGACTTGGTGTTGCAGAGCCTAAAACGATTTTTGCATTTGTAATACTTGCTAGATAAATTGCCAAATCTCTTGCGTTATAACATGGATATTTTGAAGATTTATACGAATTATCGTGTTCTTCATCTACGATAATTAATCCTAAATTGCTAAAAGGTAAAAAAAGTGCTGACCTTGCACCAATTACTAAAGGCTTATTTCCTAATTCAAATTCTATTAAATCTTTTTGTTTTTTAGCCTTAGTAATTTTGCTATGCCAAGTAATGAATAAATCTTTAAAATATACTTTCATTCTTTTTTGCATTTGTGGAGTTAGACTGATTTCTGGCATTAAAAATAATGCTTGTTTTCCTTCATTAAGGCATTCTTGAATTAGTTTTGCATATATTTCAGTTTTTCCACTTCCTGTATCTCCAAAAACCAAATTCATTTTATTATTTTGTAAGCTATTTAGACACAAAAGTTGTTTTTCATTTAGTTGTAAATTTATATTTATATTTAAATTATTTTTAGTATTAGATATATTTTTGCTTAGTATAAAACTATCAAGACATAAAGATATATTAGCAGCGTAATATTTACTCATAAATTCTGCTAATTTCATTTGATTATCAGTTAGAAATTCATTGAAAATACTTATTATTTGTTTGGTGTTAAAAGTTGGCTTTTCACATTTATTCATAACAATTGCAAGACAATTTTTATTGTGTAATTTTACTTCAACCTTTGAAAATGGTTTAATTTCTTCATCACTTTCATAGGTTAAAGTTTCTAAATTATGTCCTAAAATCGCTACTTTATAATAATTCATCAAGAAGCTTTTTTGATACAAGGAATCATATTATTAATTGAATCAATTCTTTTACTATTACATTTATTACATACTGCTTCTACGCATATTAATTCTGATTTTATACTTCTATAAATAAATTTATAATATATATTAGAATTAAATGTGTATCTATATAGTTCCATTTTCTCATCTTTTATAAGATTACTATCTTTTTTTTCTTTATCTAAGTAATCTTGAAAATCTTTATCTGCTTGATAAGCTGAGTTATATAAATCAGTCCATGCAGAGTATGTTACATTGCTTGTAGCTGTTGTTCTTGCTAAAAAAAGCCAACCTTTATTCTCATCTCCTCTATCTAAGCCATCTTTAAATAAAGATGTAAAAATTTTAGTAGGTTCAATTGGTTTTCCAGAAGAATTTAAATTATCTAGATTATCATAGCTTGACACTTTCCCTACCATTACATTTTTTAGCAGTTGAGCGTTAATTTTTCCATTAATACCTTTTATTTCAGAATTTAAACTAGCTATATCAGATTTAAATTTTAAATCAAAAAAATTAGGTAAAGCTACAGCCGATAATATCCCGATAATAACTATCGCAAATATTAGCTCTATCATAGTAAAGGCTTTTTTATTTGCTTTCATATCCTGTTTCACCTATATCTTTACAAGGAAGAGCACAAGTTTTAGCTAAGCAAATCTGCTTATTTGCATCATTAAAATTATTTAAACATTTAAAAGTACCATCTTGTTTGTTGTATTGAAAAACATAGCCTTTTTTAGAATTGGTAGTATAAAATATAAAAGTCTGATTATTAATATCTTTATGTGCTTGTGTCCAAGCATCCCACATACCTTGTGTTGAACCTTTTTTTACTGGATTTTTAATTACTGCACCAAAAAATTCCTTAGCACCATTGCACGAAATCCCACTATCTTTAGAGGTATTTAAACATAAGCCTTCTGGATATTTTGAAGTGCCATCTGTATAAAGGCTATTTTGCTTATATTGTTCTATGCCTGAACGAATTAAAGCTAGTGTTTCTTTTAATTTTAATATTTGTGCATCATCACGACCTGCAAATAATTTAGGAATAGCAACGCCAGCCAATATACCAATAATCACTATTACAAATATAATTTCCATCATACTCATAGCTTTTTTCATCTTATTCTCCTATTATAGAGCAATCTTCTGCTTTCCAACCGCTTAAGACCTTGCTTTTATCACACTTAAAGCTTCCATCACTTGCATCGTATTTAAAAAATACTGCTGTATTTTCTTTAGGTTTTGTAACAAATAATAAATCATTGTTATTATTATCCCAGCCAACCGAATTTTTAGCTCTTCTATTAATTCCTTTTGCTACCTCATCAGCAAAAGCAGGAGCACCCTTACAAGGATAAGTTGTATCTATTGTGCTACTGGTAATAGAGCATAATATACTAGGATATTCTTTGAAGCCTTTTTCTACATAAGTATTTCCAGCGTAGGCTTCAATACCTTTTCTAATAGCTTCAACTTGCTCTTTTAATTGCACTATATGTGCTGTGTCTTTATTAGCCATCATTTTAGGAATTGCAATTCCTGCTAATATTCCTATAACAGCAATAGCAAAAATCATTTCTATCATACTAAATGCTTTTTTCATCTATTTTTCCTTTATTGTTAAGAATATTTATAATATTTATTAAATCTTCTTTTTGTCTTTGCAATTCTGATTTAAGATTTAAATTCTCTTCTTTAAGTTTTAAATTCTCTTCTTGTATTTTTTCAAATTCTTGCACTAATTGAAAGTGTGAGTAACTTTTTTTAAGATATAAATTAATAAATTGTGGTATTTCTATATTTTTTGTAGGATTTTTTAGCTTATTTATATCATCATTTAAATAAGCTAAAAATTCTTTAGATGGAACATTAAAATTATAGCCCCTAGCTCCTAAGGTTATCGTAAATTTAGTTGTTGTTTCCAAGCACTTGCTCTATTGCTTTTAAGGTTTCTTCTTCAATTAGATTTTTATTTAATAACTCTTCTTCTAATTTACTAATTTCATATGATTGTGCTTCACATTTAGCTTTTGCTTGAGTTAATTCATTCATAAGTCTTTCGTTTTCGCTTACTAAATATTTATATTTTTCCATTAATTCTACTATTTTATTACTTAGTGTGCTTGTTATGTTATCGCTCATTTTGTTTATCCTTAATCAAATTTTAAAGCTGTGATTTTAATTATTTATAGTTAATATAATAATAAAAATTATTTTTTAGGATTAAAATGTTTGAGTTAATTAATAATTATAAACCATCACCTGACCAAGCACAAGCAATAGAAAAAATTGTAAATGGTGTAAAAAACGGACAAAAATATCAAACTCTTTTAGGAGTTACAGGCTCGGGTAAAACCTTTACAATGGCAAATGTGATAAATAAACTTAAAATGCCTACTTTAATAATGAGCCATAACAAATCACTTTGTGCGCAATTATATAGCGAATTTAAAGGCTTTTTTGCGAATAATCATGTGGAGTATTTCATAAGCTATTATGATTATTATCAACCTGAAGCTTATATTCCTAGAACTGATACATTTATAGAAAAAGATAGCTCGGTTAATAATGATTTAGAAAGGCTTCGTTTAAGCTCAACTGCTTCGCTTTTAGCATACGATGATTGCGTTTGTATTGCAAGTGTAAGTGCTAATTATGGATTAGGAAATCCTGCTGAATATATTGATATGGTAGAATTTTTTGAAATAGGCAAATGCTATAAACAAAAAGAATTATTACTTCATTTAGTAGCTATGGGATATAGTAGAAATGATGCGTTTTTTGATAGGGGGAATTTCCGTGTAAATGGAGATATTATAGATATTTATCCAGCTTATTATGAAGATGATGCAATTCGCTTAGAATTTTTTGATGATGAATTAGAAAAGATTTATACTTTTAATACTTTTGATAATAAAAAAATAAAAGATTTAAATAAATTCACACTTTATGCTGCAAATCAATTTATAGTCGCTACTCCAACTCTTAAAAGAGCTTGTAAAGATATTAAAAATGAGCTTGATGAAAGGTTAGAATATTTTAAAAAACAAGGCAAATTATTAGAAGCACAACGCTTAGAACAGCGAGTTGAATTTGATTTAGAAATGCTAGAAACTACAGGAATGACTAAAGGAATAGAAAATTATTCAAGACATTTAAGTGGGCTTAATGCAGGAGAAACTCCTTATACTTTATTTGATTATTTTAAAATAAAACAAAAGCCATTTTTAGTAATTGTAGATGAAAGTCATGTTAGTTTGCCACAATTTAGGGGAATGTTTGCAGGAGATAGAGCTAGAAAGGAAGTGCTAGTTGAATACGGCTTTAGATTGCCAAGTGCTTTAGATAATAGACCATTACAATTTGATGAATTTATTAATAAAGATTGCTTTTTTTTATTTGTAAGTGCAACCCCTGCTGAATTAGAGCTTGAGCTTAGTGGAGAGTGTGTTTATCAGCAAATTATGCGTCCAACAGGACTGCTTGACCCTGAAATTAGCATAATTGATAGCGAAAACCAAATAGAGCATTTATATGATGAGATTAAAAAGGTGATTGCTAGAAATGAGCGTGTATTAATCACAACACTTACAAAAAAAATGGCAGAAGAATTGCAAAGATACTACACAGAATTAGGGATAAAATGTAAATATATGCATTCAGATATTGATGCAATTGAGCGAAATGAATTGATAATTTCTCTTAGAAATGCAGATTTTGATGTGCTAATTGGAATTAACTTGCTTCGTGAAGGACTTGACTTACCTGAAGTTAGTCTTATAGCTATTTTAGACGCTGATAAGGAAGGCTTTTTACGCTCAACTACGAGTTTAATTCAAACAATGGGAAGAGCAGCTAGAAATGTCAATGGAAAAGTAATTTTATATGCTAAAAAAATCACAAAATCAATGCAAGAAGCAATAGATATTACGAGTGAGCGAAGAAGCTTGCAACAAGCTTATAATAAATTGCACGGAATTACTCCAAGAAGTGTTGAGCGAAAATTAGAAAAGACTTTAAAACAAAACGAAGATAATGTTTCTATAAAAAAATCAAAAATAGAAAAAATGCCAGCAAACGAGCGGGCTAAATTAGTAAATGAATTAAGAGAAAAAATGCACCTAGCAGCAAAAGAGCTTGATTTTGAACAAGCAGCGTTTTATAGAGATGAGATTAAAAAACTAAGAAGTATTTAAAATTTTAAAATTAATAATTATTATTAATATTTTTTGTTTAAAATATTAGTTCTTATTATCATTATTAAGGAGAACTAATGTTTAAAGGCTTATTAAAAAGCTTAGTTGTGGCGAGTGTTTTATGTGTTGGTGCTAATGCTAAAGTAGAAGTAATTAAAGATGTTTTAGATAGAGAAGTTAAGGTTGATTTGCCTGCTAAAAGAATAGTTCTTGGATTTTACTATACTGACTTTTTAGCAGTAGGTGGTAAGGACGCTTTAAAAAATGTAGTAGGATTTTCTAAGGAAGTTTGGACTGGTTGGACTCCTGCTAGCTGGGACGCTTATATTAAAGTCTTACCGGAGTTAAATAATATAGCTGATGTTGGAGAAGTTGAGCTAAGTACATTTTCGGTTGAAAAGGTATTATCTTTAAAACCTGATTTATTAGTATTAGCTGATTGGCAATATGAGATGATAAAAGACCAGCTTGAACCAATTAATAAAGCAAATATTCCTATTGTAATACTTGATTACAACCGCGAAAGTGTTGAAAGACACATAAGAAGCACCGAAGTTATAGGAAAAATTACAAATAACGAAGCAAGAGCAAATGAGCTTATAAGTTTTTATAAAGGCATAATTGATGATGTGCAAGAAAGAATTAAAAAAGCAAATCTTAAAAAGCCAAAAATTTATATAGAATTTGGAAATCTTGGTCCAAAAGAGCATAGTTATACTTTTGGTAAAGATATGTGGGGTGCTTTAATTGACCTTGCAGGTGGGGATAATATAGCAGCACCACTTGTAGAAAAATGGATGCCAATTCATCCTGAAGAAGTTTTAGCAAGTAAGCCTGATGTAATAATAATTGCTGGTCGTGAAACTGAACTTAAGAAAAATCCAGAAGCTATGGTAATGGGTATTGGAATTAATGAAGAAGAAGCAAATAAAAGGCTAAATGGTTTTAAAACTAGAGCAGGTTGGGATAGTTTGCCAGCTATAAAAGATAATAGACTTTTTGCAGTATATCAAGGAGCTAGTAGAACACTAGTTGATGCTTCTATGGTGCAATTTATTGCTAAAGCTTTATATCCTGATTTATTCAAAGATATAGACCCTATTAAAACTTATATTGATTATCACAAAAAATATCTTCCGATAATTCCAACAGGTTCTTTTGGTATCCAAGCTAAGTGATAAAAGATGAATTTAAGTAAAGAAATAATCGCTCATAGAAAATATGAGCGAAAAAAATTTGTAATTATTGTATTTTTTATATTTTTGGGTATTTTAGGTTTTGTGTGTGATATAGCTGTAGGTCCATCTATGATAAGTCCTATTGAAGTTGTAAAATCAATTTTAAAAGCGTTTTTTATTGATATTGAAGTTGATAATACATCTTATATAATCACACATTCATTAAGATTGCCTATGGCTGTTATGGCTTTAGTTGTGGGTGCTGCTTTAGGTTATGGTGGAGCATTAATTCAAACTTTACTTAACAATCCTATGGCAAGTCCATATACTTTAGGACTAGCTGCTGCGGCTGGTTTTGGAGCTTCACTTGTGATTGCATTTGGATTTGCAGGAATTAGTCTTTATTTTGCTGTTCCACTTGGTGCATTTACTATGACTATGATTTGTTCTAGTGTTTTGTTTTTGTTCGCAAAATCAAGAGCTTTTAGTTCTGAAATGTTAATTTTAGTAGGTATTGCGCTTTTGTTTTTATTTCAATCATTGTTATCTTTAGTGCAATACATAAGTGCGCCTGAAATTTCTCAACAAATTGTTTTTTGGCTTTTTGGCTCACTTCAAAAATCAAATTGGACTAATGTAATTATAGTTGGAGTGGTTACGATTATTTGTGTTATTTTACTTATAAAGGATAGTTGGGCGTTGTGTGCTTTTAGATTAGGTGAAAATAGGGCTGAAGTTTTGGGCGTTAATTTATCTTATCTTAGATTTAAAGCATTGCTAATTGTATCAATTATGAGTGCAACGGCTATTTCTTTTGTAGGAGTTATTGGATTTATTGGGCTTGTATCTCCTTATATAGCTAGAATGCTCGTAGGAGAAGACCAAAGATTTTATATGCTTACATCTATGTTAATTGGTGCTGTATTTTTAAGTTTTTCTTCTGTGATTTCAAAGATTATAGTAATAGGGACTTTATTTCCTATTGGAATTGTTACTTCTTTTGTTGGAGTGCCATTTTTCTTTTTTATAGTATATAGTAGGAGAAGGGTATGCTAATCTTAAAAGATGTAAATGTTAAAAGAGCTAATAATTTAATATTAGATAAAATCAATTTAGAATTTGAAAATGGAAAAATATATGCAATAATAGGTGCAAATGGTGCTGGTAAAAGTTCGCTTTTAGATGCTATTTTTGGCAGAGTAAAAGCAGATGGAAAAATTAGTTTAGATGATTTTATTTTAAATAAAAAAACTTATAAATCTTGGCAAAACAATATTGCTTATATGTTGCAAGATTTTAATTCTAATGCAAATCTTAGTGCTTTAGAAGTAGTTTTGCTTGGAAAATTAAAAAAATTAGGGCTTTTTATAAAAGATGAAGAATTAGAATTTGCATTGAATATAATGAAGGGTTTAAATATTAATCATTTAGCTAATAAAAATATAAACGCACTTTCAGGCGGACAAAGGCAGATGATAAGTTTCGCTCAAGTGTTAGCAAAAGAGCCAAAAGTATTATTACTTGATGAGCCTGTGAGTGCTTTAGATTTGCATTATCAATGCTTATTGCTTGAAGCTTTAAAGGAGCAAACTTATACTAAAAATTTAATTAGTATTGTTGTTTTGCACGATTTAAATTTAGCTTCAAGGTTTTGCGATGAGCTTATAGTTTTACATAAAAATTTAGTTTATCAAAAAGGTTTAGCAAATGACATTATCACAAAGCAAATGTTAAAAGATTTATATGATGTAAATGTAAATGTTTTAGCTGATGAAAATAAGCCTTTAATATCACTTTTAGGAACAAAATGAAAATTTATATAGCAATGCAAGATATTTATAAAGAGGGCTCTATAGGTCTTAGAATACTTAAAAATGAGTTTTTGAGCTTGGGTTTTGAGTGTGAGTTTTTTGTGTGGCAAGAGTATGAGAATTTAAAAGATTGTGTTATTTTGCCACTTGGTGTTTGGGATTATTCTCTTAAAGTAGATGAGTTTTTGAGATTTTTAGATTTTTGTGAGTTAAATAATATTATTTTGATAAATAATACAAAATTAATTAGAAAAAACTTAGATAAATCATATTTACTAGATATAAAAGACGCTGTAAAATCTAATATTGTAGATATTAAAGATATAAAATTAAAACCAAATCAAATCATAAAACCCTTAATAGGTCAAAGCGGAAATGGTGTAGCAAGGTTTAATGATGATATTAATTTACAATTTTATAAAGATAAAGCCTTAATTCAAGAATACATTAATCACGATAGCGAAGCTTGTTTGGTATTTTTTGAAGGGGCATATCAATATAGTATTTTAAGAACTAAAAATAATGATTTTAGAGCAAACTATAATTATGGTGTAAAAATAGATGATTTTAATCCAAGTGATGAGCTTATATCTTTAGCTAGCAAATATATTCCAAAAGATAGCTTTTATGCAAGGTGTGATATATTTTTGGCTGATAGGTTTTATATAAATGAAATTGAATGTATTGAACCTGCTTTATATTTTGATAAAAAACCAGAGTTTGCAAGTATTTTTGCAAATAAAATGAAAAAATATTTAAATTCCTTAAAAATTTAAGGAATTTAATTTTAAGAATTTTCCAGATATTTTTTGCTAACTTCTGCATATTCTAAAGCTTGGTTTTTAATAGCTTTTATTTCTTCATTGCTTAATTCTCTAACAACTTTTGCAGGACTTCCTTGAATTAATGAATTTGGTGGAAAAACTTTATTTTTAGTTACTAATGAATTTGCACCTATTATTGAGTTTTCATTAATAACCGCCCCATCCATAATCACACTTCCCATTCCTACTAATACATTGGAATTTATCGTGCAAGCGTGGATTATAGAGTTATGCCCTATAGTTACATAATCTTTTATTATACAAGGTGTTTTAGGGCTAATCTCAACTCCTAGTTCATCATATAAAGCTCTTGCTACATGAATTGTAGAATTATCTTGGATATTTGTGTATTTTCCTATTTTTATATTAGCTACATCTGCACGAATAACTGCATTAAACCATATTGATGAATATTCATCAATTGTAGTATCTCCAATGATTTTAGCTCCATTTGCTACAAAAACTGATTTATTTAAATTAGGATAAAAACTATCGTATTTAACTAACATTTGCTTTCCTTAATAATAATTTTTATTATATGATATAAAAAAGGAGAAAATATGAAGAAAATATTAGTTGTATTTTTATTAAATATAATACTTTTTGCTGATTCTATTACTCAACATAAGGCTGATAAAATTCAAGATTCAAGACTATTTGTTCAATCACACGATGGAAAATTATTTTGTCTTAGCCCTAAGTTAGCTGATGGAAGATTGCTAGTAGGTATGCAAGATTGTAAGAACTCAAGTATCACAAGATATGATGTATATAAAAGACTTGCTTTTAGATATAATGATAGCTGGGTTTGTGCGTCGCTTGGGGATAGAATGAAAAATGGCAAGATGGGGAGTGATTATGTAGAACTTCGCCCTTGTGTATTAAACGATAAATCTCAATGGTTTGATATTAATAATGATGCTTTTAGCTTAAAAGCATTTTCAAATATGAAAATTACAGAAAAAAACTTTTTATTAGTGGCTACTAAAAATAATTTTGGTAATAAAATAAAAATTTTTGAAGGCGTTATGAAAGAATGGCTTGAAGCTATTGCACCACCTGTAAATTATGCTTTAAAAACACCAATATATTTTTATGTAGAAAATAGAACAAGTGGAGTTAGAACTAAGTATTATTTGGGTAAAAATAATGCAAATAAAAATAATCCAACTAATTTTTATTATGATTTTAGTTCAGGTAAAATTGCTTTATATAACAATGGTAATTTTGAATGTTTAAAGACCAATTTATCTAATTTAAATGCTAGTTATTTAAGATTTGAGAAATGTAATTTTGAAGATAGAGAGAATGATTTTTATTGGAATTTAAATCTATTTGATGGTTCTTTTATAGTGGATAATAAAAATAATATTTTAGAAGTTGCAAGGGGCAGTGATTTAGGAAGATTATTTGTTGTTACAAAAGATTATTATAAAATTAATCTTGCGGGAAGTTCTTTAAAGAATACTCAATTTTTCTTTGATAGTAGTGTGTATGATTTATGGAATTTTAATTATAGAAATGCGGGATTTAATTCGCACAAATGTGGAAATGAAAGAAGAGTAAAAAGAGATTTAAATTTCTTTAACTTAGCTAATTTTAATGTTTTAGATGATAATTGGATAAGAAGACTTTATGCGATAACAAGAACAAGTGATAGTAGTAATGATGCTAGTGGAATTTGTGGAATTTGTATGCTACAAACTTTTGAAATAGTATCTTTATTAACTCAAGTATATCCATATAATCCTGAACTAGAAAATAATAATCAGGGTTATTTATTTGATTATAGCGAGCATAGAAGTCCTTTTGTGTCTTTTCAAAGAAGAAATCCAGCATTATATAATCTAATGCAAGGAGCTTTTAACTTTTGGGGAAATGAGTTGGTATTCGGAGAGCCAATTTATCATAGAGGAGTTAGGGCGATTTGGGCTTTAACTAGAAATATATTGCCAAGATTTGATTGGAGTTTAAGTTCAGTTTATACTGGAGATGATATTGGTAGAGAATTAATAAGACTTACCCGCTCTCCTGCTGGTTCTTTATATATAGCTTTAGTAAGCCTTAGTAATGGTAGAGCTCACGCTATTCCTATAGTTATTACAAATCACGGGGTTGTGGTAATTCCAACAAATAATGAAAATATAAGCGAAGAAGAATATTTAGAATTAGTAAGACCTGCTAATAATTTAAGAAGCTTAGAGCTTTCTGTTACGGCAAATGGAAGATATCAAATAGAGGCATTAGCTTTAATTGGTTTAGTTGGAAATAGAGATAATGTATTAGGAGAATACTTAAATCAGTTTGATTGCACTGGAGATGGTAGTTTTAGAAGGGGTAATGGTAATTTCTTAAATCCAAATAATGCAAACACTTGCAATAATGGAAGATGTGAATTAATGGAAATTGATTTTATGTTTAGCAATTAAGCTAAACATAATCTCTTGGCTTTTTTAAAGACGGGATAAAAAATTGTATTTTATTTTTCAATAATTTAAAATATTTACTAATTTTTGAGCGTTTTTTATTAATTGGATTTACTTGTGTAGAACTTGTTTCTGCTAAATCTGGATTAATTAATGTAGGATACAAAGCATATAAATTTGTATGTCTATCATTATTTGTATACCAATCTGCTGGAATATATATTTTATTCATTAAGTTTAATAGTTTTTTTGCACCTTTTTTGGTAATATAATAACCATGGGTTCCATTACCACCACCAACAATTCTTTTAATATTCCATTTTTTTATCTGAATATTAAAATATTTATAAAAAGGACTATTTATCATAAAACCATCATCGTAATACATTTGCTTATAATGACCTAATAATAAAAGTTCTAAATCTTTAGGAAATTCATTTTTATATTGTAAAAATTCTAATAAATTCTCATCAAATATTGCATCATCTTCTAAAATAATTGCGTCTTCTAGATTTTGTTCTATAATTTTTTGATAACATAATCTATGGCTCATAGCGCAGCCTATTTCTCCAAGGCTTAAAGTTCTTTTGAATAATTTTAATTGTTCTTCTTTAGGATAGGTGTTTTGTTTTATTTCATCTTCACTCAACGCTTTGCCATATACAGCTTTAATTATTTCATAATTAAGCCCTAAGCTTTCGCAAAGGGCTGTTATTTTTTGTCTTTTTTCTATATCTTGCTCAAGATTAATTATAAAGAATTTCAAGCAAATACGCCTTTTTGTGGCCCACTTTTGCCACAACAATCTTTATATTTCTTACCACTACCACAAGCACAAGGTTCATTTCTTGATTGCTTTTTGATAGGTTTTTCAATTTCTTGAATTTCTTCATTAGTTTCAGGCATTCTTAGTTGAATTATTAGTAATACTTTTATACTTTCACTTTTAATTCTTTCAACTAGCTCCATAAATAAATTATAACTTTCTCTTTTATATTCTACTAATGGGTCTTTTTGATTATATCCACGAAGACCAATACCTGTTTTTAAAATATCCATTTGATATAAATGCTCTCTCCAAGCACCATCTAAAACTTGTAGATATAATAATTTTTCAATTCTTTCCTTTTCACTATCAGGAACTATGCTAAATTTAACTTTTAACATAGTAGTTATTGCATCAATAATAACACTTCTGCTTTCTTCTGTGTTTAAAGTTTTTAATAATTCTAAATCTAGCTCCAAATTAATTTCATTTTTGAATAATTCTACTAAATTTTCAGCACTTAAATCATTTAAATTATGAATTAAATAATCCACATATTCAGCTATATTTTGCTCAACTTTTGTCTCAATATCATAATTTGTATCTAGCAATTCATTTCTATATTTATATATAGTTTTTCTTTGTTCGTTTGCTACATCATCATATTCAAGTATATGTTTTCTACTTTCAAAATGAAGATTTTCTACCTTTTTTTGAGCACTTGCTACTGCACGAGTTACAAGTGAGCTTTCTATGCTTTCACCTTCAGCGATTTTTAATCTAGTAAAAATTGCTTTTAGCTTATCTCCACCAAAAATTCTTAATAAATTATCTTCAAGACTTAAATAAAATCTACTAACACCAGGATCACCTTGTCTTCCGGCACGACCACGCAATTGATTATCAATTCTACGGCTTTCGTGTCTTTCAGTTCCTATTATATATAAGCCACCTAATTCTCTAATTTCATCAGTAATTTTTATATCAACACCACGACCAGCCATATTAGTTGCAATAGTAACTGCTCCTTTTTTACCTGCATCTTTGATTATTTCAGCTTCGTGAGCGTGATTTTTAGCATTTAATACATTGTGAGCTATTTTTGCCTTTTTCAAATACTCATGTAAAAGCTCGCTTTTTTCAATACTTGCAGTTCCAACTAATACAGGTTGTCCTTTTGCGTTAGCTTTTTTTATTTCATCAACTACGGCTTTAAATTTCTCATCTTGAGTTTTATAAATTAAATCATCTAAATCTTTTCTAATTACAGGCACATTAGTCGGGATTGTAATTACATCAAGGTTGTATATTTGAGAAAACTCAGTTGCTTCAGTTTGGGCTGTTCCTGTCATACCAGCAAGTTTTTCATACATTCTAAAGTAATTTTGGTAGGTAATATCTGCTAAAGTTTGACTTTCTTCTTGGATTTTAACTCCTTCTTTAGCTTCAAGTGCTTGATGTAAGCCTTCGCTAAAGCGTCTTCCTTCGCTAATACGACCTGTGAATTCATCTACAATCATTACTTCGCCATCTTTAACAACATAATGAGTATCTTTTAAAAATAAATTATTAGCCTTTAAAGCTTGGTCTAATTGATGAGCTAAAATAGCATTATCAAGACTATATAAATTATCAACTCCAAATAGTTTTTCTGCTTTTGAAATTCCTTGCTCTGTAATTAAAATAGTTCTATTTTTCTCATCTGCTATAAAATCTCCACTAGGTTTTTCTTTAGGATCATCTGGTGCAACTCCTCGAACCATTTGTTTAGCTACTTCATTAGCTCTTATATAACCATCTAATGTTCTATTGGTTGGCCCTGAAATTATTAATGGAGTTCTAGCTTCATCTATTAAAATACTATCAACTTCATCAACGATTACAAAATAATGTCCCCTTTGAACTTTATCTTCAGCATCAAAGCACATATTATCTCTTAAATAATCAAAACCAAATTCACTATTAGTTCCATAAACAATATCACACGCATAAACAGCTTTTCTATTTCTATGGTCGTTTCCTACTAAAATACCAACACTAAAACCAAGAAAATTATATATAGCACTCATCTCATTAGCATCTCTTGCTGCTAGATAATCATTTGTTGTTACTACATGAACGCCTTTTTTTGTCATTGCGTTTAATACTACAGGCAAGGTCGCTACTAAAGTTTTTCCTTCTCCTGTTTTCATTTCTGCTATGCTTTTATCATTTAAAACCATACCACCTATTAATTGCACATCATAATGTCTCATTCCAAGCGTTCTTTTGCTAACTTCTCTTACTATTGCAAATACATCTTCTAAAACTAAATCTAAATTATTATTGTCTTCAAGCACTTTATTTTGTAGGTTTTGAAATTCGCTTTTAATTTCTTCATTATTTAATTTTTGATATTTTTCTTCTAAAGAATTTATTTTTAATACTCTTTTTTTGTAGGCTTTAAGAAGTCTATCATTACGAGTTCCAAATATACATTTTGCTATATTTTTAAACATTTAAATTTACCTCTTGGTTTTGATTTTTGAATATAATTATATTTGTTAAAATAAATAAAAGGATATTTAAAAGGTATTTAAATGATTATTAAAAAAATCTTTTTGCTTTGTATTTGTGGAATTTTTGCTTTTGCATTTAAAATTGATAATATAAATTACAATAGTTTTGAAGCTGATTTTATTCAAAAAGTAGTTGATTTGAGTAATAAAACTTTAATATATGAAGGTAAATTTTATTATCAAAATGAAAAAAGTTTATGGCAATACTTAAACCCTGATGAAAAAAAAGTTTATATTACTAAAAATGAAGTTGTAATAATTGATGATGACTTAGAACAAGTAATTATTAGTAAAGAACAAATTGATTTAGCAAATATTTTAAAAAATGTTTCTTTATATGAAAAAAAAGAAGATTTTGTAATCTATAAAGCTAAGTATGATAATATAATTTATTATGTAAAAGTGCTTAATAATCTTTTAACAAATATAAGTTATAAAGATGAATTAGATAATCAAGTAAGCATAGATTTTATAAATTCAAAAATTAATTTAAAAATAAATGATGATATTTTTAAATATAGTATTCCAAAAAATTATGATGTAATAAGGTGAGGTTATGGTAATAGATATTGATTTAAAAGATAAAGCATATAAAGTTTATATAGATGAAGAATTAAAAATAAATAAAGATTATGTAATTTTAACTAATACAACTTTAGAAAAATTATATTTAAATGATGTTTTACAAAAAATAGGAAAACAACCAAAAGCGATAATAGTTATACCAGATGGAGAAGAATACAAAAATCAAGAAAGCGTTAATTATATTTTAGAAGAACTATTTAAGGCTGAAATTAGTAGAAGTGATTTGCTAATTAATCTTGGCGGTGGGGTAATTAGCGATATTGGTGGTTTTGTAGCTAGTATTTATAAGCGTGGAATAAAACATATAAATATAGCTACAACCTTACTTGCTAGTGTTGATGCAGCAGTAGGTGGTAAAACAGGTATAAACAATGCTTATGGCAAAAATCTAATAGGCACATTCAAGCAACCTAGTGCTGTTTATATTTTCACAAATTATTTTAAGACTTTAAAAAAGGCTGAATTAAGTGCTGCTATGGCTGAAGTTATTAAAATGGCTGTTTGTTTTGATTTGGATTTTTATAATAAATTAAGCAAATTAAGTTTTGATGATATTTTTGATAATATTTTAGAATTTGTAGAAAAATCAATAAAAATTAAAGCAAATGTAGTAATAAATGATGAGTTTGAAGATAATCTTAGAATGAAACTAAATTATGGTCATACTTTTGCTCATGTTATAGAAAATGAGACGAATTATAAAGGCTATTTACACGGAGAAGCTGTTGCTATTGGTATGGTTATGGCTAATAAATTGGCTTGTAATTTAGGTTTAATTTCAAAAGAATTTGAAATAAGTATTTTAAATACTTTAAAGAATTTTAATCTACCTACATTTTATAAAATCAATTCATCTTCTAAATTCTATGAAGGATTTTTCCAAGATAAAAAAACTCTAAGTGGAAAAATCAACTTTATTTTACCTAGCAAAGAAGATTTAAGTATTATTAAAAATGATATTTCAAAAGATGAGATATTAAAAGTTTTAAGGGAATTTGAATGAGATTTTTATTTGCTTTTTTTGTTTTTGTAACTTTTATTTATGCAAATAATGTAGATGATTTTACTAAAAGCCTTGAGAATGTTTATTCTGTAAAAGAAAAATTACATATTATAAATAATGAATTAAAAGACAATATCACTATAAAAAATTATAAAAATTATCAAGAATATTTAAGATTAAAAAATGAATTAAAAGAAGCAAATGAAAATTTATTAAAAGCTAAAAAAACTCAAAAAGAACAATTAGAAAATACCATAAAATCACTTGAAGATAAACTAAGTGTATTAAAAGATTATGAAAGCTACAGCGTAGTAAAATATTTAAATCTACCAAGTGAGCCTACTGAATATAAAAAGATTTCAAATATTTATTTAGTTATTGAAGGTTTATCAGAGCGTAAAGAATTAGCTAATGAGAAAAAAGAATATGAAATAAAATTAAAAGATTTTACTACATTAGTATCTAAAATAGATAAGAAAACAAAGCTTTTACAAGAATTATACGAGATTGAACCAAGTGAGAATTTAAGTCAAGAATTAGTATATTCTATAAAAGAATTAAGTGATTATAAAAGTGCTTTAGAAAATATCACAAATGCTTTTGAGATATTTAAAGTTAAGGCAAATAACACAATTAAGCTTATAAATAACGATATAAAAAAGCAATATGATAGTGCTATATTTTTTATAGCAATTATTATTTGTATATTTATTGCTAGGTATTTATTAGGTTTGATGCTTAGAAAATATGTTGATGATAAAGATAAAGTTTATACTTCTTTTAAGATTTTAAATATTTTTACTTTTATTATTGTTTCTATGTTTTCTATATTTTATTTTGTTGAAAATATAAGCTATTTAGTAAGCGTATTAGGATTTGCATCAGCTGGTCTTGCTATTGCTATGAAAGATATGTTTATGAGCTTACTTGGTTGGGCTACTTTACAATTTGGTGGTGGCTTTCATGTAGGTGATAGGGTAAAGGTTAGTAAAAATGGAGTTACTTATGTAGGAGATATTATTGATATTTCTTTACTTAAGATGACTATATACGAAGATGTTACATATACTACTTTTTTGACAAATCGTCGTGCTGGAAGAATTATTTACATACCAAATCACTATATTTTCACAGAATTAATATCAAATTATAATTATTCTTATATGAAAACCGTTTGGGATGGAATAGATATAGTAATAGATTTTTCAAGCAATCTTGAAAAGGCAAAACAAATAATTTTAGAATCAGCTAGTTCTCATACTCAAGCATTCAGCGATAGTGCAAAAAAAGCAATTCAAAAAATGAGAAACCATTATCAAATGAAAAATTCAGGAACAGACCCGAAACTATTCGTAATGCTAGAGCAATACGGGATTAAAATATCTATTTGGTATATGACAAATTCAAGAGAAGCTCTTAAAATGCGTTCAATAGTAAGTGAAGAAATTATTAAAAGATTAAAAGCAAGTGATGATATAAAATTAGCTTTCCCATCACAAACTATTTATATGGATAAAAGAAATAATCAGCCATTTTTAAAGGATAATAATGAAAATATATATTAAAACTTTTGGTTGTAGAACCAATATTTACGATAGCGAACTAATCAAAAGCTATATAAAAGATAATGAAATAATAAATGATGAATTACAAGCTGATATGATAGTAATCAATTCTTGCACGGTTACTAATCAAGCTGATTTAGGCTTAAAGCAATATATAAGACATATTAAAAATCATAATCCAAATACTAAATTCATCTTAACAGGTTGTGCTGCAGCAAGTATTGGTAAAAACTTATATGATAGCAAAATAGTTGATGGTGTAATGGGTGCGTCTTTAAAATCAAATATAAATAAGTTCATACTAAATCCAAAGGAATTTGATTTAGGAAATTTAAATTTCATAGATGAAAAAATAGTAAGCAATTACGAAAACCACACAAAAGCATTTGTTAAAATCCAAGAAGGCTGCGATTTTGCTTGTTCTTATTGTATTATTCCTAGTGTAAGGGGCGGGGCTAGAAGCCTAAAATTAGAGCAAATTATAAATCAGATAAAAACCTTAGCTAATAATGGTTATAAAGAAGTAGTTTTAACAGGCACAAATATAGGTAGTTACGGAAAAGATTTAAATCTATCTTTAGCAAAATTGCTTAAAGAAATTAGCAAAATAAATGGGATTAAAAGAGTTCGTTTAGGTAGCATTGAGCCGGTTCAAATTGATGATGAGTTTAAAGAATTATTAGACGAAGATTTTATTGAAAAACATCTTCACATAGCCTTACAACACACAAATGAAAAAATGCTAAAACTAATGCAAAGAAGAAATAAAGCTTATAAAGACTTAGAATTATTTGAATATTTAGCTAATAAAGGTTATGCCTTAGGCACTGATTATATAGTAGGTCATCCAGGTGAGAGCGATGAAATATGGGCTGATGCTATTAATAATTTTAAGAAATTCCCTATAACTCATCTTCACGCTTTTGTGTATTCTAAAAGAGACGGGACAAAAAGCGTAGAATTAGCAAAGACTTTAGGCGAAGTTGATAAAAATATCTCAAAGCAAAGATTAAATGAGATTAAAGAAATTACTAGATTAAAAAATTATGAATTTAGAAAAAATCAAAAAGATTTAATAGTATTAGTAGAGCAGTTTAAAGACGGCTATTATCAAGGATACGACCAATATTTTAATCTAATTAAAATCAAATCAGATAAAGACTTATTAAAAACTTGGATAAATATTAAAGATTACGAGGTAGAAATTGACAAAAATAAAGCCATTTACTAAAAATATCAAAATAATAATCGCTTGCATAATTCTTGCAATTATAGCTTTAGGAATATTTTCGCTAAGTAAAAAAGAGCAAAATATATCTTTAAACGAGTTTTCATCATTAGAATTAAAAAATATTTCAAATGCTTACATTTATGAAAATATGCTTTATTTTTCAATAAATGATAAAGATTATAAAATTCTAGCTGATGAAGAAATAATCAAAAAAATCTTAAAATTTAAAAGCGTAGAAAATAAAACAGAATTTGATTATTCAATAATTTTAGTTTTTATTATGATAATAATTTTTATTTATTATCTAATATATTTAAGAAATCTTAGCACAAAACAAGGTATATCAAATCATCCAATTAATAATGTCTTAAAGCCTGAATTTAGATTTGTTATCAAAACAGATAGTAATTTTAATGATGTTATAGGTCAGTTTAAAGCCAAGGAAGAATTAAGAAAATTAAGCTCTATTTTTAAAACCAACAATCCTTGCTTAATAAAAGGAGTTTTATTAACAGGTGCTAGTGGAGTAGGTAAGACTATGTTAGCAAGAGCTTTAGCAAATGAGTGTGGAGTTAATTTTTTATACCAAAGCGCAAGTAGTTTTAATGAAATTTTTGTAGGTCTTGGAGCAAAAAGGGTTAGAGAATTGTTTGCAAATGCTAAAAAATTAGCACCTTGCATAGTGTTTATTGATGAAATTGACGCACTTGGAAAGCAGCGTGGCAATGCTTTAGCAAACGATAGTGAAAATACACTTAATGAATTGCTAACTCAAATAGACGGCTTTGCAGAGCTTAAAAATGTCTTAGTAATTGCTGCTACAAATAGAGCTGATGTTTTAGATACGGCTTTACTTAGAAGATTTGATAAAAAAATTCATTTTACCTTACCAAATTATAGCGACAGAATAGAGTTCTTTAAACAACTTGTTAAAAAAGATTTAATAAGTTCTGATTTTAATTTAGATTATTTAGCTTATATTTCAAAAGGTTTTAGTGGAGCTTCTTTTAAAAGCTTAGAAAATGAATTGTTACTAAGAGATAGATTAAGCGAAAGAGAAATAATAAATGAAATTTTAGTGATAAAACACGGCATTAGCGAAGATTTAGAATTAAGCGAAAACGAGCAATATATTCAAGCTATTTATCAAGCAGGTAAAATCACTATGGCAAAGATTTGTGATGCGAATTTAATTTATGCTAATTTATTTACATTTGAGTATTTTTATCCAAACGAGCATATAAAATCATTTTCAGAAATAAAAAACGAAATCAAAATTCTTTTATCAGGAATGTTAGCAAATGAATTATTTTTAGGCGAAAATTACAATAATTTTTCTAAAGATAGAGATAAAATACAAGAATTAAGCAAATTTTATGTGGAATTTGAAATATCATCTTTAGAAGAAGAATGTAAAGAATATTTAAAAGCTTATGAAGAAGAGATTAAAAATACAGCAAATGAATTGCTTTTAAATAAAGAAATATTTTTTAAAGGATAAAAATGGATATTATAAAAATAGGGATAATTACGAGTTCAGATAGAGCAAGTGCAGGAGTTTATGAAGATATTAGTGGAGCAGAGATTAGAAAAATTATGCAAGAATATTTATTAAATGAAATTGATTTTAAATACTCATTAATCCCTGATGAAGAAGAACTAATTACAAATGAGATTATTAAAATGGCTGATGAATTTGAATGCGATTTGGTATTTACCACAGGTGGAACAGGACCAGCTTTAAGAGATGTTACACCAGAAGCAACAAAAAAAGCAATCGAGCGTGAATTACCAGGCTTTGGAGAATTAATGCGTGCAAGCTCACTTAAGATTGTCCCAACAGCAATCCTAAGCCGTCAATTAGCAGGGACAAGGGGTAAAACTCTAATAATTAATCTTCCAGGTAAGCCAAAAGCAATTCGTGAATGTATAGAGCCTATTTTTCCTGCGATACCATATTGCCTAGACTTAATGAATGCAAGTTATATAAATGAGAGCGAAAATGCACCAAAGGTATTTAGACCTAAAAGTAAGTAAAAATATTCAAAAATGCACATAAGTGCAATAATTATTTAATAAAAAAAATTATAATTTAGAACTTTAATTTTTTAAGGAGAATAATATGAATAGGAAAATTGTGTTTTCATTAGTATTATTATCGGCTTTTTCTTATGCAAATGCAGAGAATAGAGTGGAATTACAAATAGGTATAGTGGATACTGATAATGCAAATCAGCATAGTAATCACTTAAATAAATGTATTAATTCTGTGCCTGGCAACAGAAGTGTTGATGGCTTAAACGATTGTGCTAAGCTAAGAAAGATGAACGATAAATTTTATGTTCAATGTTTTGCAAACCCAGATATAAGTGATGATACTTACAAAATTTTGTCTGAAAATTCGAGTTATTTCCATTTAATAAATATCTTAACTCAAAAAGGCGATGTTGTTAAAAACCCAGAAAAGGTTAGATATGAAGCATTAAGACAATGTGGAGTTAGCTATTTTGATGCTAGAATGTATTCAGCTTATAAAATGGCTGTTAAATATACACCTTATGAAGAAGCTACAAAATTTGTTAATAGCTATAGAGATAATGTTATTAAAAAGAAATTAAATGAAATTAAAAATACAGACAAAGAAGTATGTAAAAAAGTTTTTGAAGCAGAATTGAATTATATAAATAATTCTCAAAAAGGCTTAGATGATATTGATTACGACCCATATTATGCTGCAGTTGGTTTTAGAACACCTGAAGTTCAAAATTTTTCATCTAGTAAAACATTTTCAACTAATGTTAAGTTAAAATCAGATTTAGATGGTAATGATAAGAAAAAGTTTATAGAAGAATATTATAAAGAATTTCATGCAAATACAACAGGTAGAGTTATAGTTTCAAGTAGTCCAACTGTTATTAATAGTCAATATTTAGTGTATTTATTAGACCAAAATGAGTTTGCAGGTAGCAATGGTTGGGTATATAGAAACTTTTCAAATGTTGTTGGTGATAAAACAAATGCAGGTGATATTCAAGGAATGAAAGGTTGTTCTAGTTTATCAAATGTTAGTTTAACAACTTATAGTATTGCTTCTTGGGACGTTAATAAATTAATTTTTGTTAATGAAAATTATAATAACTCTGTAGTATTAGGTGTTTGTGATGTTTATAATAAATATTTAGAATTAAACAATAATCCTAATACTTTTGCTAAAGACAGAGCTTTAGAAGCTATAATTTTAAAGAATTCAAAAATTAAACCTTTTGATTATGGTGATTTGCTATCAGATTATAATGATAATAAAAATGGCAATCGTGTGAATGATTATGCCGGTGGTGTTAGTAAGTGCTATAATTATGATTTAGAGCATTATTCATCACAATATTCAAGAGCTAATTATTTTGATTATTTAAATCAAGAAGATTTTAGAAAAGATGATGCTAAAGAGATTGTAAGAAAAAATTATGTGTTTAGTATTCACAAAAATAACACTACTAGAAAAGGTATTGTTTTAGGAGATGATGATACTTATAATTTCAGTGTAAATGTTAGACCTTCATTTGTAACTAACAAACAATATAATTCTCAAGGAAAAGGGTCTGTTGTAACTACACAAGTATCAAATCTAGCTGTTAAATTTATCCCTGATGCTAATTATTATCAAATAACAAATGAAGCAAATCAAACTGATAAAAAAGATAGCAAACCTTTAAAAGTTACTAATTTAGATGATGTATATATTGCTTTAAATAATAGTAAAACTCCATTTAACGCTGAAGATAGAAAAGCAAATAATATTTCAGTTAAATATTATTTAACAAGTTTTGAATTAACAAAGCAAAGAATGGCAGATGCGAATGGTGCAGTAGATTCTAAAGAAGAAAAGATTTCGGTTAATTCTGAATATGAATTAGTTCAGAAAGAAAACATAACTGGTTTTGGACTAAAATTTACAAAAGATACGTTCAAAAAACTAGCTAAAATTGATGATAATGATTTATTAAAAGGTAATGTTTATAAATTCACATTTAAACCTTTAGAAATTGTAGAAGAAATTACCGAAACAAATAGAGAAGAAGTATGTCCATCAAGTGGTGCTTGCAAAATTCAAGAAAAAACAAGAAAATTTAGAAGACCAATGTTTCAAGCTTCAGGTGTTGATATTGTAAAAGGTGCTCCAAAGGGTAGTGTAGAAATTATCTTAGGTCATAGCGAAATGCCAAATGGTATTAATTTTGGAACAGCTTATAATAATATTGATGCTACTAAAATATTAGAAAATAATAAAATTGCTTCAAATACAAAGGTAGCTGATAAGATTTATACAAGAACAAGTAGTCAAGATATATATTTAGGCTTTACAAAACCAGATGTTAAAGTTCTTTATAAACAATACATTAAGTTTTATAATGGTTCTGATGAGTTAAATGCAGATATTTATAACGGAACTCAAAAACTTTCAAAATCAACTACAGAATGTAAAGGTTATTATCCAATTGATAACAAAATGGTTTTACATTTAAAAGATAAATTAGCTGTAAATCAAAATTATCAATTTAGATACGAAATTGCAGAATACGATAGCACTTTTGAAGAATGTTCAGTATTAGGCGATAGAAGTTCAAATACATTCTCAATTAGACCAGATAGCATTACTTATAAAGTAGGCACACTTGATACATTTGATAAAAAAGCAGGTAAAGAAGATAAAAAATATCCAAACAATAATGTAACTTTCACTGCGGATTTAAAAGATGATAGATTTGGAATTAGTGTTGCAGAATTAAAAGTAAGTGATTCAAAAGGTAGTGTTAAGAAATTCTATTTAGAAGATAAAAACTCAGTTCAATTAAATCAAGTTGGCTCAAAAGCTGCTAGTAGAACATTTGTTGATTTTAATAAAACAAATGGTAATTTTGATATAAAAACCGTGTTTCCTTTAGTAACAGACGCTCAAATAGCATTCTCTGAAAATAAATTTACTATAGGAGATTTAGAGCAAGATTTATGCGTAAATTCTAATGTTGCTGTAGATATTACTAATGCTAATAAGATTAATTCAGATGGTAAAATTAACTGCCAAACTCCAGGTAATGAACTTACTGTTAATTTTATAGCAGATGAGACACTAGGCTTACAAATTGATAATACGAATATGGCTATTAGACCTTATTTAACAAATACAAGCTTTACTAATTATGTTCCATTTAGTGATAATGACTCTGAAAGATTGGCATTACCATTGCAAGTAGCTAATAAAAATACTAATAATTATTTTTATAAAAAATTTGCTAATGATGACGCAACTATTAATATTAATTTAGGGTATGACCCAACACCAAATGTAAATAAAGTAATTATTAAAGCTGATTCAGAAACTTTAGGCGTAACAGCTACAAGTGGAACAAAAGGTGGATTTAAGGTAACTGGATTAAATAGTGGATTTGACAATGCTTTAAGTTTAATTGACCCAAGTGCTAAACTAAGCACCTATGATGATAGCAAGTTTAGTGCAAAAGAATTTGGTAAAATTTTAGTTAAAATTGGTTATCCAAAATACGATGGCACTAAGCCTAATTTAGACCCTAAATTCTTAATAAAATCTGCAGAAGCAGAAATTAAGTTTAATGGTGGCGGTAGTTTAAATGTAAGTAATTTATTAACAAATCCTTATGAGTTTGCTTTCACAGGTTTATTCTTTAAAGATTTAAATAAAAACACAGGAACAACTCGCAAAATTAGTGAAACTGACGCTTGGGTATTTAAATACGATAATAATAAATTTGTAAAAATGGATTCTAAGAATTTAAGTAATTATTCAAAAGTATATAATGATGCTAAAGGTGGATTTAGCTTTATTTCTGATTATTCTAAAAAAGAAATACCTGGAGATACTTACGAAGTTCCAACTAATTTAGAAAACAACCAATATATAAAAGATACTTTAAGATTTAGAGTAAAAGATAAAGCATTTAGCTATCTTGATTCTGACGCTACATTTACAATTGAATTTGTAAAATAATTATCTAGCCCTTAGTTTATCTAAGGGCTTTTATTTTTAACATATATTTCTTATTAATTTATTTACTATTTTTTAACATTATTTTAACTTAGCATAAATAGAATTAGCGATTTTAATTATTAAAATATTAAAGGAGCTATATGAAATTATCTTACAAAATTACTTTATTTGCTTTTGTTTCATTACTGATTATTAATTTAAGTGCTATTTTAGTAGCTAGTAAAGGTATGAATGAATTAGACAATATCGCTCAAGAAGCTCTTGATAATATGAGTGTTGATGATGCGAAAAAAACAGCAGTTAGTATTACTAGCTTAATTACTTCAATGTCTAAAAAAATTCATTCAACAAGTGAAAATCAAGAAAGTTATAATAAAAATATTCTTACATTTTTAAGTGAATTAGACTTAAAAAATCGCTCTGTTAATTTATTTGTAATTAATAAAAAAGGCGAATATGTAATGCACTATCTAAAAGATAGAATTGGCGAAAATGCTTATAATAAAAAAGATTCTAATGGTAAATTATACATACAAGAAATAATTCAAACAGCAAATAATGGTGGTGGATTTGTAACAACCCATATGAAAGCTGATAAGACAAGACCAGAAAGAGATGTGGTGTATTATGTAGAAAAAGATAGTTTCAATGATTATGTATATATAAGCGTAATTTACTTAGTAGAAGCTAAAGAAGAAATAGCAGAAATTAGTGCAAAAGTATTAGATAAGAAAAATGAAGTTGTTTTAAACTATTCTGTATTTGCAGTTATTTTATGTATTATTATTCTTGCTTTATGGCTGATTGTTATTAGAATTTGGATTAGCAAACCATTAAATGAACTAACCCAAAAAGCTTATGATTTATCTAAAGGAGATGGGGATTTAACTAAACTTTTAGAAATAAAAGGCAAAGATGAAATAGCAAGTGCTAGTAAGGCTATAAATGATTTTATAGGCAAGATTAGAATTTTAATTAACGAAGTAAAACAAATATCTTATGAAAACAAAACAATAGCAGCCGAGCTTAGTAGTGTTAGTATGCAAACAGGAAAAAGAAGTGAAGAAAGCTTTAATATAGTTGAAAATGTTGTTGAAGAAGGTAAATCAACTAAGGATAGTTTATCATCAGGTATAAATAGTGCTAATGATAGTAAAAATGAACTAAGAGGTAGCACAACTAGTATTCACGAGACCATTAATGCTATTAATTCATTAACTAATCAAATAAATCATAGTGCTGATATAGAAAGTGCTTTAGCTAGTAAGATTGAGCAATTAAGCCGTGATGCTGATAATGTTAAATCTATTTTAGAAATAATTAATGATGTAGCAGACCAGACTAACTTACTTGCATTAAATGCTGCAATTGAAGCAGCAAGAGCAGGAGAGCATGGTAGAGGATTTGCCGTAGTAGCTGATGAAGTAAGAAGTTTAGCTGAGAGAACTCAAAAAAGCCTTAGTGAAATAAATGCAACAATAAGCGTTATAGTTCAAGGTATTAAAGATGCAAGCGAGCAAATGAGTGATAACTCTAAGCAAATTGGCAATCTAACAAATGTTGCAAATGGTAGTGAAGAGCTAATTAAAAATATGGAACAAAAATTAAAAGAAGCAATAATTAGTAGTGATAAGACCGTGGATAATTATATTAACGCTAGCAAACAAATTGAAGATATTTTAAATGAAGTTTCGCAAATTGCAAAAATTACTAATGAAAACGCAAGAAGTGTAGAAGAAATAGCAAAAGCTGCAAGTCAATTAACTAATATCAGCGAAGAATTAGATAAAAAATTAAGCGAATTTAAATCATAATATATTCTTGCTAAGATTTTGTATTTAAGGAGTTTTAATGTCTTGGATATACTTAATCTTAGCAGGTGCTTTTGAGATTGGTTGGCCTATTGGCTTTAAATTAGCTAGTAATGGCTCAAAAATATGGATAGTGTTTTCTATAGTATCAATGGGGCTTAGCGGGTTATTTTTGTATTTAGCGCAAAAAAATATTCCTATCAGCACAGCTTATATTGTATGGACTGGTATTGGTGGGTTAGGAACGGCTTTGATTGGGATTATGGTTTTTAATGATAGTATTAGCTTTTTAAAACTTATGTTTTTAAGTCTTATATTAATAGGGTTAGTTGGAATTAAAATTGTAAGTTGATATTAAAAAAGATATATTTTAATAATTTGTTTATTTTATTAAATCTTATAAATATTTATATAACTTAGAATATATTTATATAAAATATTTAAAAATATTTTTAATTTTATAAATACCCCCCCCCCATTTTGTTAGTAATTGATTAACCTTTATATATTGATTTTTAACTATAATAAAGCATTTTTCATTTATTTTTTAGGGGAGAAAATGAATAGAACTATAAAATTATCTTTAATAACTTTTATATTAGTGGGGGGGGGTAATTTAGCTCTTGCTGATGTAGTAACAAATGCTACCAATAGTGGATTAATTAGTCCATTAGCTAATAATCAAGTAACTATTAGCAAGGGTAATATAGTTAGTAATACATACACAAGTCCTACTGATATTACTTTTAATAGCACTTCAACAGGTAGTGTTATAAATTTAGGAAATAATAATGAGACCCATATAATTAATAATGTTAATATAAATGTTATTCATACTGATGGTAGGATTTGGGTTAGGGGTGATGCTACTTTAAATAATATGAATATATCTAAGGTAAGTAATTCAAGTCATGGCTTTATTGTTGATAATAATGCGAATGTAAAAATGGTAGGTGGAAGTTTAAAAAATATTGCTATAAATCTAGGTAGTTCAACTACTGCTCGTAATGGTAATGTTATTTTAGATGGAGTTATTATTGATAATATAAAATATGGTTACAATACTCAAAAAGACGCTAATTTTTCAATATTAAACTCAACTATAAATAATGGTGATTTTAATTATAAAACTACTTTTGATAACTCACAAGTTAATGGCAATATTAGTGGTGAGCTTAATTTTACAAACAAATCAAAAATTAATGCAACTATTAGCAGTGGTAATATTACTTTAGATAATTCAGAAATAAGTGGAAGTATAAACGCAGGTAATCTAACTGCTAATAATAATTCTAAAATTAATGCAACTATTACTCTTAATAATGGTAATCTTACTTTAGATAATTCAGAAATAAGTGGAAGTATAACTGCAAGTAATTTAACTGCTACAAACGGCTCAATTATAAATAGTAACTCTACTATTAGTGGAACTACAGATATTAAAAATAGCACTATAAAAGCTGATATTACGAGCAGTACTTTAAAAATTGTAAATTCAACTGCTAGCGGAACTACTGATAGTAAAATCAATTTAAATACAAGTGGTTTAATTACTACTTCAGGTAATGTTACGCTAAATAATATTGCTGTTAGTAGAACCAATCCGGTTATAGGCAATACGGCACATCATATAACTTTAGGTAATAATTCAAATGACCACAATGTAAATCTTACTATAAACAATAGTAATTTTACTAATACAGCTATTAATCGTTATTCAAAAGATATAAACAATTCAATCTTAACTATAAACAAAAGCACTTTAACTGATGTTAATTTTGGAAATACAGATGCAGGGCTTGATATTGTAAATATTACTGATAGTACGATAAATAATACCACTTCAGGTGTAGGTATTGATAAAGGGAATTTTAATATCACAAATTCAAACATAACTAGCACTATAACAGGTGGGACATTGGATTTTGAAAAATCAGATTTTAGTGGAGTTGTTAAAGGTGGTACTTTAAATTTTAAAAATTCTACAATAACAAATAGCGAATTTATAGGTGGTACTTTAAATTTTAAAAATTCTACAATAACAAATAGCGAATTTATAGGTGGAAAAATTTATTTTGATGGTTTAAGTAGTGTCAGCGGAACCTTAAAGGGTGCTAATATTTATTTAAATGATGAAAATAAAAAAGTATTATCTGATATTATTTACGAAAAAGGTTTGGTTATTGCCGAACAATCTTTAAAATTCGATGGTAAAGAAGATTTCAAAGATAAAGAATATAATTTTGGTTTCTTTGTAGAGAATGATGTAACATTGGATATTAATAATCTCAAAATGTCAAATAATAGTATTAATGCTTGGAGAAAGAATTCGGCAGATTCTTTAGTAAACAATAAAGTAAATATATCAAATTCAAGTTTAAAAGAAGTAGGAATAGGTATACATAATAATTCATCACTTATTAAGTATATGACTGACTATCTTAGCTTTACAAAAACTACAATTACAAACAATAATGCAAATAATATGATATATGCAAAAGTTATAGATATTAAAGATAGTAATATTACTGCTCCTATGATTACCACTTTAAATCAAGAATATTTAAATTCTACAAGTAATGCTATATATTATAAAATTAATAAAATAGGCACTTTTTTAAATATTGATAATTCAATTATTAATAGTTCAGTAGAAACAGGCGAACTTCATCTTAAAAACAATTCAGTTTTAAATGGAAATATTCAAGGAACTCAAAAAGTTTATATAGATAATTCTACTCTTAATGGAAATATTACAAAAGACAATAGAAATACTTGTTTTGAACACGAAGGTTGTAGTAAAGAAGTAGAAGATGTAATCATCACAAACTCAACTATAAAAGGTGATATAAACGAAGTAGGTAATGTAAGCTTAACTAATACTAACCTAGAAGCTTCAAATGTAATAGTAAAAAATGATATTATTATAGACAACTCAACTAGCACAGAAGCAAAAACCATCACAGGAAATTTCCAAGTAGGCAATGACTTTAAATCAAGTAATACAATCTTTAGTGGAGATATAACTGCAAATAATTTATTAAGCGATAATAAAAGCACTTTTCAAGGTAATGTTAGTGCTGATAGCATAAATGCAGTTGGTTCTACATTTGAACAAACTCTAACTATTACAGGCGATAGTAAAAACAATGTCTTAGATAAAGCTACATTAGAGCAAGGCATAATAATTGATAGTAAAGATGCAAAAGTAAGTGTAATAAACGGCTCAGAAATCAAAGGAGAAATAAAAAACGAAGGCTTTATAAATGTAGAAAAAGGCTCAACAGTATCAGAAAAAGTAACAGGTAATGGTATTTTAAAAACCGATGGAGCTTTTTATGAAGATAATGTAAGTATAGGCAAGATTGAAGGAGAGAACAATACTTTTAAAGGCGATGTAACAGTTACTAATGCAGTAGATGTTTATGCTGATAATAATACATTTCATAAAAACTTAGAAGTTACAAACGGCAAACTAATAGCTACTACTAAGAATG
>NZ_JACGAV010000015.1:0-41064 GCF_020137645.1 Campylobacter sp. RM12637 | reverse complement strand
AAAAAAAATAAATTTACATTGCTATTTTGTTTTTAGCAATGTAAATTAACTATTTTTAAATACTAGCTAGGCGTTTTGAAGTGCTAATAACGCTATCAGGATTAAGTGACATTGAGCTAATGCCTTTTTGTTTTAGCCAAACAGCTAAATCTATATGATCACTTGGACCTTGACCACAAATTCCTACATATTTATTTGCTTTTTTACAAGCTGTAATTGCTCTTTCTAACATAAATAAAACCGCTTCATCTCTTTCATCAAAATCAGCCACTAAAATATCCATTCCACTATCTCTATCAAGTCCTAAAGTAAGCTGGGTTAAATCATTGCTGCCTATACTAAAACCATCAAAATATTCTAAAAACTCATCGCATAAAATAGCATTACTAGGCACTTCACACATCATAATCACTCTTAAGCCATTTACACCACGCTTTAAGCCATTTTTCGCTAATAAATTTATAACTGAATTTGCTTGTGATAAAGTCCTTACAAAAGGCACCATAATTTCAATATTATTTAGCCCCATTTCATCTCTTGCTATTTTTAAAGCTTCACATTCAAGCTTAAAGCATTCCGCAAAACTAGGAGCTAAATATCTACTTGCACCACGAAATCCTAGCATAGGGTTTTCTTCGTGCATTTCGTAAAATTCTCCACCTAATAATTTTCTATATTCATTAGTCTTAAAATCACTAAGCCTAATAATCACAGGCTTAGGATAAAAAGCAGCTGCAATTGTAGCTATACCTTCGGCTAATTTTGATACAAAAAATTCTCTTGCATTAGCATAGCCTTTGCTAGCTTCATTTATTTTATTTCTTAAATCATCATTTATATTTTCGTAATCTAAAATAGCATTAGGATGAATGCCTATGTGATTATTTATAATAAACTCAAGTCTAGCAAGTCCTACACCATCATTTGGCATTTGTGCGAATTTGAATGCTAATGCAGGATTTCCCACATTCATCATTATTTTTACACCGCAATTTTGCATTTCAAATTCTTCATTTTCAATTACTTCGTATTTTAATGCCCCTTCATAAACCCTACCTTCATCTCCATGAACACAACTAACGCTTACTAAATCTCCATCTTTTAATATAGTTGTAGCATTACTAGTGCCAACTACTGCACCAATTCCTAGCTCTCTTGCAATAATTGCTGCATGACAAGTCCTACCACCCCTATTTGTAACTATTGCTGCGGCTTTTTTCATAACAGGCTCCCAGTTTGGATCTGTCATATCAGTAACTATTACATCTCCAGCATTTACACGAGAAATCTCATTAATATCATTTATAACCTTAACTACCCCAACGCTTATTTTTTGTCCTATTGCTCTACCTGTTATTAGGACTTTTGATTCTTCTTTTAATTTATAGCTTATATCTTTTTTCTTTTGAGATTGAACGGTTTCAGGTCTTGCTTGAAGTATATAAATCTTACCATCTAATCCATCTAATCCCCATTCTATATCCATAGGTCTTTTATAATGCTCTTCTATAATTAAAGCATATCTTGCAAGTTCGTTTATTTGCTCATCATTTAGGCTAAATTTATCTTGCATATTCTTAGCTACATCTACTACTTTTACAGCGTTTTCTCCTGCTTTTCTTTCTTCTTTAAATTCCATTTTAATTAGCTTTGAGCCGATTTTTCTTGAGATTATTGCTTTATTATTGTTTTTTAGGCAAGTTTTTGATACATAAAACTCATCAGGATTCACCGAGCCTTGAACCACACATTCGCCTAATCCATAAGATGAAGTGATAAATACAACATCTTTAAATCCACTTTCAGTATCAAGGCTAAACATAACCCCGCTACTTCCTTTATCGCTTCTTACCATACGCTGAATACCAGCACTAAGTGATACTTCAAAATGTGAAAAACCCTTATGCACTCTATAAGAAATCGCCCTATCATTATAAAGCGATGCAAAAACCAAACGGATTTTATCCAATATATCATCAATTCCACTAACATTCAAAAAAGTTTCTTGCTGACCAGCAAAAGAAGCATCAGGCAAGTCTTCTGCGGTAGCTGATGAACGAACAGCAAAAGTGCCTAACCCATCGCTATCTAATTCTTTATAAAACTTAATGATTTGCTCTAAAAATAAAGGCTGAAAATTAGCTTTAGTTATTAAGCTTCTAATTTTTGCACCACACTTAGCAAGTGCATCTAAATCATCAGGATTTAAATTCTTTAACTCATTAGTAATTATTTCATCTAAATTATTGTATTTTAAAAAATCTCTAAAAGCTTGTGCTGTAGTTGCAAAACCATCAGGCACTCTAACCCCACTACTAGCAAGATTTGAAATCATCTCGCCTAAACTAGCATTTTTACCACCAACTATTTCTACATCGCTCATTCTAAGTTTTGAAAAAGCTAAAACATATTCCATTTTCACACTCCTTTTTGATAGAATTATTTTATTTTAACAAGCAAGGATAACTTAAATGAAACAATTAAATAAAAAAATTGTGTTTTTTATAAGTGATGGAACAGGAATAACCGCTGAAACATTTGCTCACTCGGTATTAGCTCAATTTGAAGATGAATATGTTTTCACACAAATTAGAGAACCTTTTATAAATACTGAAGAAAAGGCGATTAAGGTTGCAAATAAAATTAATGAATTAGCAAAAACTGATATTCCACTAGCATTTAGCACTTTAATTAATGTAAATATTGCTAATCATATTAAGAATTCTAATTGTGTTTTTATAGATTTATTAGAGCCTTTTGTTAGCTTAATTTCAAATAAATTAAATGTAAAACCAAGCATAAAACAAGGTCTATCTCACTCAAACACTCATAATAAAAATTATCAAAATAGAATAGAAGCTATTAATTTTACTTTAGAACACGATGATGGGCAATTCATCTACGCACTTGATAATGCTCAAATAATTTTAATAGGGGTTTCAAGATCAGCAAAAACACCAACTAGCCTTTATCTTGCTATGCAATATGGAATTAAGGTAGCTAATTATCCACTAACTCCTGATGATTTTAAGGCTTGTGCTTTGCCTAATGCTTTAAAACCTTATAAAAACAAGCTTTTTGGTCTTAGCATAGACCCATATCGCCTAAGTGAAATACGTAACGAAAGGCTGCCTAATTCTGAATACGCAAGTATAATTAATTGTAAAAATGAAGTAAAAAATGCAGAATTTTTAATGAAGATAAACAATATCCCATTTTTAAATATCACAAATAAAAGCATAGAAGAAGTAACTTCTACTTTATTAGATATATTTGATATACATAATTAAATAAAATAATGATTTTTAGCTATAGACAATAAGCTAAAGGGATTTTAGAATTTGAAATATTAATTTCAAATTCTAATTATTTTAAGAGTTTATATATTTCATTAAAGTTACATAGCACAAATACGCCATAGCAATGGTAATTAACCAACCTATTAAAGCTAGTAATTTAGAGTGTTTATAATCTCCTACTATGTTTTTCTTATAAGCTGCAATTAATATCACACATAAAGCAATAGGCAATATAAAACCATTTAAAGTCCCTACTAAAATTAATACTGCAGTTGGTTTTCCTATAGTTGAAAATACTAAAGTAGAAAATATAATAAAAGCTATTATTATATTGTTTTCATTCTTTTTAAGCCAAGGACTAAAGCTTGATATAAAACTAACTGATGTATAAGCACAACCAACCACTGAAGTAATAGAAGCAGCCCAAATTACAATACCAAAAACAACACTACCAAAATTACCCAAAATATATTCAAAAGGAGTAAGAGCTGGATTGTTAGGATTTAAACTAACGCCTAAAGAAATAACCCCTAAAACTGCTAAAAATAAAAATACCCTAATAATACTAGCTATAATTATTCCTGAAACCGAACTTTTACTAACTTCTTTTAGATTTTCAACACCACAAATCCCCGCATCAAGTAAGCGATGAGCACCTGAAAAAGTAATATATCCGCCAACCGTTCCGCCTATTAAAGTAACTAAGCTTAAAGCATCAAATTTTGATGGAGCAAATGTCTCAATAGCCACTTCTTTTAAAGGTGGATTTGATTTAAACACAATATAAATTATTATAAGTATTAATATAGCACCTAAAATCTTAGCAAATCTATCCATATGTGCACCTGCGTCTTTATTAATGAAAATACCTATAGCAATTACTGCACTAATACAAGCTCCTAAAATAGGATTTATCCCAAAAATAGTCTCAAATCCAAGTCCAGCACCTGCAATATTACCTATATTAAATGCAAGTCCACCTAAAATTATCAAAAATGATAATAAATATCCTACACCTGGAAAGACCTTATTAGCAATATCTTGAGCTTTTAATTTACTAACTGCAATAATTCTCCATACATTAAATTGAACCCCAATATCCATTAAAACCGACATTAAAATAATAAAAGCAAAACTAGCCCCTAAGCTTTGCGTAAAAGTAGCAGTTTGAGTTAAAAATCCAGGTCCAACTGCTGAAGTAGCCATTAAAAATGCAGCACCTAATATAGCTTTATTATTTTTCATTAATTACTCCTTATGCTTATATTGTTTTCTTCTAAAGTTTTTTTGATTTTTTGTGCAAATAAAAGTGCTTTTTTGCTATCTCCATGAACACATAAACTATCAGCTTTTATATTGATTTTTTTACCATTTTCACTGATTACATATGAATGTTTTATCATATTTAATACTTGATTTATTGCTTCATCTTCATTTTCAATTAAAGCATTTTCTTTAGTTCTTGATACTAATAAACCATCATCTGTATATCTTCTATCAGCAAAAACTTCACTAATACTATTAATACCTACATCATTTGCTGCACTAATTAAACAAGAATTGCTAAGCCCCATTAATGCTATATCTTTGCCTAATTTTGCAACTTCTATTGCAATATTTTTTGCTAAGTCTAAATCAACACAAGCCATATTATATAAAGCTCCGTGTGGTTTAACATAGCTTAATTTTACACCTACCAATTCACACATTTGCTTAATCGCACCAAATTGATAAGCAAGTAGTGCTTGTAATAATTCTTTATTTAAATTCTCATTAGTTCTTCCAAAATTTGCCCTATCATTAAAGCTTGGGTGAGCTCCTATTCTTAGGTTATATTCTTTAGCTTTAATTAAGGTATTATATATTTCTTTATATCCGCCAGCGTGAAGCCCACAGCATACATTAACAGAGCTTATTAAAGCTAATATCTCATCATCATTTTGCATACCTTCAGCTAAATCTGAATTAAAATCAATTCTCACTTGCATACTCCTTTATTTGATTTATATGTGAAATTCTTTCTTTTTTTGCCATTAGAGCTTCTTCAATGCTTACTAATTCAAAACTAATCTTAGAATTAATTCTACTTTGAGCAAAAAGCCCTAAATCAGCTTCAATTACTTGAGCAATTTTTGGATAACCGCCTGTTGTTTGTGCGTCTTTTAATAAAACTATAGGCTCTCCACTACTTGGCACTTGAATAGTTCCTGCACTAACTCCGTGAGATGGCAAGCTTAATTCATTGATTAAATTAAGTTTAAAATCACTATTTAGCCTATATCCCATTCTATTGCTTGAACTTGATATATTAAATTCTTGATTTAATAAATTATGCTTTGCTTCATCGCTAAAAAGCTCCCATTCAGCACCTTTAATTATTCTTATTTTATCTCTTGGTTTTATCCTAGATACTGCTATTTGAGATAAATTCATTCTTGAACCTATGCTTAATTCATCGCCTATTTTTAATGCTCTACCATTAAATCCACCAAAAGATGCGCTAAGATTTGTAGAAGCTGAATTAAGAACAAAATCAGCACTAAAACCACCATAAGCACAAATATAAGCACACATTCCTGACATAGCTCTTATTAATCTAAGAGTTTTTCCTGCTTCAATTCTAATTCTATAATTATTATGAATTGGCTTTTCATCTATGAATGCTTCATAATTTGCCCCTGTGATACAAAAAGTCATTGCCTTATTACAATATATTTCTATCCCACCTAAAATCACTTCAATTGCAGGTGCATTTAAGTCATTTCCTAATAAAGCATTACCTAACATAAAGCTCCACTTATCTAAAGCCCCACTCTCATTTACCCCATAACTTTTATACGAAAACCTACCTAAATCTTGAATAGTTGCAATTGATGATATTTTTGTAATTTTCATAATCTCTCCTTAATGCTATTGATTACAAATTTTAATCTATCACCTGCTTTTAAAAGGCTCGGATTTTCGCTATTTACATCAAATAATTTTGCCTTTGTATTTCCTATGATATTCCATCCACCTGGACTTTGATAAGGATATATTCCTGTTTGAGCTCCACCTATACCAACCGAACCTGCTGGAATTTTAAGTCTTGGGGTGCTAAGCCTTGGAGTGTGTAAAATCTCATTTAATCCACCCAAATATGCAAATCCTGGTTGAAAACCTATAAAATAAACATCATAAATAGGCTCGGCGTGTAATTTAGCAAACTCACTCATACTCATACCTTTAGCCTTTGCAATTACCTTTAAATCAAGTCCTAAATCCCCACCATAATCAACAGGAATTTCAATCAATCTTCCTGATAGCTCTAGTGGTTTAGTGCTAGTAATTAACTCATTTAATTTACTTTGTAAATCTAATAAATCTTTATAATTTAAATCACTTGTTAAAACATAAAGAGTATTCATTCCGACCACTACTTCTTTTATATAAGGCATATCTTTAATTACTAAATTAAGTGCATAGCATAGGCGTTGTTTTTCTATGCTTATTGGAGGCTCAAGATATAAAAGCAATGAAGTTTCGCTTGTAATTTTAAATTTGTTATACATAATCATCCTTTAAATTTATTTTTTTAATACTAAAACACACTATATTCGCTATCTTTTCTATCCGTTACAAACATATATCCAGGAGAATGAGTTATCATAATATCAGGCTTACTAGTAAGTGCTATGCTTTGCGGAGTTACCCCACAAGCCCAAAATACGCATTCTTCATCAGGATAAATAGTAGATGCGTCTCCAAAATCAGGATTATTAATATCTTTAATACCTATTACACTAGGATTTCCTATATGAACAGGTGCTCCATGCACGCTAGGATAAAGAGCTGTTGCGGTTGTAGCTTTGATTAAATCTTTATGTTTAATTGGTCGCATCGAAACAACCATTTTTCCATAAAACTTACCAGCACTTACACAATCAATATTTGTAATATACATAGGCACATTATGATCTTCTTCAATATGTCTTAAAGGTATATTGTGATTTAATAAAGCTGCTTCAAATGAAAACGAACAACCTATTAAAAAACTCACATAATCATCTTTAAAATGATTAATAATATCACTTGTCTCTTCTACTAATTCGCCTTTTTTGTATATTCTATATTTAGGAATACTTGTTCTAATATCTGCATTATTTGCACTTGTTTTTGTAAGGTATTCTCCCGCATCTAAAACTTCAATTAAAGGGCAAGGTTTAGAGTTTCTTTGACAAAATAATAAAAAATCATAAGCATCACTTTTAGGCAAAATCGCAAGATTAGCTTGAACATAACCTTTACAAACCCCTGCTGTAGGTTTATTGAATTCATTTTTAGAAATTAAAGCTCTTAACTCTTCTGGTCTCATTTTTTCTCCTTTTTGAAATTGTAGTGTGAAAAAATGTGAAGAAAAGTAAAAATATAAAAAACTTAACTAAAATTGTTACAAAATTACACAATTAATTATATGTAAAATAAGTATTAAATATATTGATTATTTATATTAATAATTAAGAAATTATTACAATATAACAAATAATTATTGTAATATTTTATATATCTATTTCATAACTAATTTTAATTAGAATAATGATTTTAGGGGAGCGAAAGCTGAGAGTAGGCGTAATAGTCTTGACCCTTTGAACCTGTTTGGGTAATGCCAGCGTAGGGAGATGCAAAATTTTTCTAATCCTTTCTTAGCATTCCCATAAATTGATTTTATGGAGAGTTGTATGAGTAATTTTTTCTTGTGGCTTGGAGCTAGTATTTCGCTAGCTGAAATTGAAGCCGGTAGTTTATTTTCAGGTCTTATTTTAAGTGATTCTTTATTTGCTATATTTTTTGGATATTTTTTAGGTGGAATTTTATTTTTTGCTATGATGTATATTAGCACTAAACTAAAATGCAATGCTATGGGTAGTCTTAAATATTTTTACTCACAAAATGGCAAAATATTCTTTTCATTTTGCAATTTTCTAGCTTTAATTTGCTGGAGTGCAGTTATGATTATGAGTGCAGCAATACTACTAAATGGACTATATCCAAATACAAATTTTAACTTAGTAGCAATTTTATTATCATCACTTTTAATAATATGGCTATTCTTAAAACAAAATTTATTAATGTTAATAAATAATTTTATAGTTTGCATACTTTTTTTGATAGTAATTTATATTTTTTATAACTTAATTAATCTTAATTTAAACCAAATAGAAGTTAATAAAATAAACTTGATAAATGCTATTGAACTAAGTATTGCTATGCCAATTTCTTGGCTTGCATTAGTTGGTGATTATACAAAATATTTTAAAAATCCAATAAAAGATAGTTTAGTAGCTTCAGTTGCGTATTTTCTAGGAAGTTCGCTTATGTATATAATTGGATATTTAACTATGAAATACTATAGCGACCTTTCTAGTTTTTTAATCACTTTAAAATTATCAATGTTAATAATATTTTTGATTATTTTTTCAACAATAACAACAACATATTTAGACATTTTTTCAGCTAATGAAAGTATTAAAAACATAAATAATAAATTTGGTAATAAAATTACAATTTTATTAATAATCTTTATTGCTTTATTAATAGCTATTTTTATACCTTTTTCTTTATATGAAAATTTTTTATATACATTAAGTTCAGTATTTTTACCTATGGCATCGGTTATAGTATGTGTATATTGTTTTAAACTAAAAAATTCAGCTAAATTAAATTTTTTAATTTGGTTTATTGGATTTTTAATTTATCAAATACTGATTTATTTTGATTTTTTAGCATCAATTTTAACTTTTTTAATCATTTTAATTTTAACCTTAGGAGGAGAATATGTATCAAAACATTATGCAAAAAACAAGAAATCATAAAACTTTAGTAGAAAGTATTACAAATTATGTAACGATAAATGACTCAGCTAACGCTATTTTAGCTGTTGGTGGCTCACCTATTATGGGAGATTTTTATGAAGAAGTTGGCGAAATTGTTACAATTAGTAATGCGGTTTTGCTAAATATCGGGCAGTTAAACGAAAATCTAATAAAAGCCCATAAAAACGCAGCCTTAAAGGCAAATGAATTAAATATTCCTATTGTTTTTGACCCCGTTGCAGCAGGAGTTAGTAATGCAAGAAATAATTTATGTAAATATTTAATGCAAAATATAAAGTTTTGTGTAATTAAAGGCAATGCAAGCGAGATAAATTATCTAGTAAATAAGACATTAAATACAAGTGGCTGCGATAGTAGTGATGAAATAAATCAAAATGATTTAGAAAAATACATTGATTTTGCTAAAAAACATAAAACTATTTTGGTAATCACAGGTAAAAATGATTTTATTATCAGCAAAACAAATGTTTTTATGCTAAGCAATGGTTCGGCAATGCAGACAAAAATCACAGGTGCAGGTTGTATGCTAGGCAATATCTTAGCCGTTTTTGTAGGGGCAAATGATGATAAATTAAATTCTGTAATCACAGGTATAAGTGCATTTAACATAAGTGCTGAAATAGCCGAAACTAAAGCAAATGGCACTATGTCGTTTAAAATGCACTTAATTGATGAGTTAAGCAAAATTGATGGAACTACCATAAAAGAAAGGATAAAAATTGAAAAACTTAGATGAAATTTTAAGATTTTATGCAATTAGTGATGATATATACACTAAAGAAGATGAATTATTAGATATTTGTGAGATTTTATTTGCAAATTATGTAACTTGCTTTCAAGTAAGAAATAAAGCGAATAATTATAGCCTTAATACACTTTTAAAATTAAAAAATCTTTGTGAAATAAAAAAAGTAGCTTTAATAATAAACGATGATTTAGACCTTGCAATTAAGCTAAATGCTGATGGTATTCATCTAGGACAAAGCGATATAAACAAAAATCTAAAAATACCAAAAAATATATTTTTAGGAATAAGTGCAAGTAATTATGAAGAAGCGTTAAAAGGCTTACAATTAGGAGCGAATTATCTAGGCATTGGAGCAATTTATGAGAGCAATACTAAAAAAGATGCAAAAATGCTAAGCAAAAATGACCTAATAAAAATAGTGCAAGAAATAAACATTCCTAAAGTGGCAATAGGAGGATTAAATTATCAAAATATAGACAATTTAAAAGAATTTAAAATAAAAAATATAGCTTGTATAAGTGCGATTTATGAAAATCAAAATTATAAAGCAAATTGCGAAAAATTATGGAAAAAGATTTCTCTTTTATAATTGACCTTGATGGCGTAATCATTGATAGCGTTGGCTTTTGGCAAGAATTAGCTAATGGATATAATTTAGATGATTTAAGTTTTTATGATGGGCTTAAAAAAATTGATGAATTAAACAAAACTAAATTAAGTAAAAAAATCATTAAAACTTGCATTGATTTTTATAGTAAAGAAGCTAATTTATGTATAGGTGTAAATGAGTTTTTAGCCAAATTTAAAGCTTATAAAAAGTGTATTTATACAGCTAGTCCATTTGCAAAACTTGTTTTAAAAAGATTTGATATTTTAGATGAATTTGTTTTCATTCAAGATGAAAGAAAATATTTAAAAACTACTCAAATAGCTTTAAAAACTTGTATGAATAAGCTAAATACTAATAAATTTATTTTAATTGATGATAGCTTTAAAATAATTGATTTAGCTAATAAAAACGACATTTTTAGCGTTGGAATCAATTGCGAAAATGCAACAATAAATATTAAAAACATAGGAGAATTAAATGAAAAAGATATTAAGTATAGCTGGAAGTGACCCATCTGGTGGGGCTGGGTTGCAAGCTGATATAAAGACAATTCAAGCTCATAAAATGTATGCAATGAGTGTAATTACAGCTCTAACTGCTCAAAATACTAGCGGAGTTTTTGGCGTTTTAAGGGTTGATGCAGATTTTATAAAAGCTCAAATAAAAGCTTGTTTTGATGAATGCGAAATAGATTTTATAAAAATCGGAATGCTTTATGATGAAGAAATTATAAATTGTGTTAAAAATACTCTAAATGGATATAGTAAAATCGTATTAGATCCAGTAATGGTATCTACAAGTGGTGCAAGATTGCTTGATGAAAGGGCGATTAATGTTATAAAAGATTTTGCAAAAAATGTTTATTTGATTACTCCAAATTTATATGAAGCTGAAGTTTTGTTAGGCGAAAAAATCACAAATGAAAAAGATGCAATAAATGCAGCAAAAAGTTTAGAAAAAACTCTAAATTGTAAGGTTTTGTTAAAAGGTGGGCATTTAAATGCGAGTGATTTTTTAAGCGAAAATGGTGAAATTACTATTTTTAAAGGCGAAAAAATAAAAAATATTGTAACTCACGGCACGGGTTGTACTCTAAGCTCTGCAATTGCTTGTAATTTAGCTTTAAACGAAAATATTAAAACAGCTTGTAAAAATGCAAAAGATTATGTAAGTAATGCTTTAAAAAATAGCTTTAATTTTAATTACAAAGTAAAATTATTAAATCATTTTTAGCATTATAGTTTTAAGCTTTAATTTTAAAATATGTTTTTTGAAATTAAAGCTCTTAACTCTTCTGGTCTCATTTTTTCTCCTTTTTGAAAATGTAGTGTGAAAAAATGTGAAGAAAAGTAAAAATATAAAAACTTAACTAAAATTGTTACAAAATTACACAATTAATTATATGTAAAATAAGTATAAGGTTTTTATTATTAATTTATAAAAGATAAAAGTAGTAAATATGTAATATTTAAAGCTTTAAAAGAATTTGAAATTCCTTAAAACTTTAAATATATATAAAATTATTTAACTTTTTCTACTGCATCAAGTATTGTTTTTTGAGATTTTATATCGTTTATATCAGTTTTAAAATATAATTCAACTCTATTATTTTTGATAGATTCTAAACTATTATTATCAAATCTAGGATTGTTTGCTCCATAGCTTTTGATACTAAGTTTTGATGAATCAACCCCGCTTTTAATAAGTATCTCAAGGACTTCTCTAGCTCTTGCAGTTGCTAAATCAAAACTTGTTAAATAACTATCATCATTATCGCTAAATCCACGAATTTCAAGCTGAACCCCATCTCCTAAGCCTTGCATAATCATTTTAATTCTTTTAAGATATAAAATATCATCACTATTTGCAACTCTAGTTTCGTCTTTGTTAAAAAACAATATTGAAGGAAGTTCCATATAAAATTGGTTTTCTCTTTGATCTAAGATAGCCTTTAGTTTTTCTATACTTTCTTGCTGATTTATATTTTGAGCTTGTAAAGCACGAGATTCTTCGTTATTTGATGGACTATGTTTGCCATCTGTTTTACTCTCTTTTTCTACCACCTGCGTGCTTGGAAAATCAAAAATCTTTACAAATTCTTTAGTTAAAGCCTTTGCTTTATCAGTATTTACCGAAGCAATAGCGTAAAGTGCAATAAATAACGCTAGTAATAATGAGAAAAAGTCTGCTAAAGGAACAGCCCATTTCTCGCATGCTGGTATTGGTGGGCACTTTTTTTTCTTAGACATTATTATTCACCAAATTGTGATTTAGGTACTAAACCATGTGGGAAATATAAAAATAGCTTTTGCTCTAAATCTCTTGGATTTGCACCTTCTGCTATACCAACTACCCCAGCCATCATAAGCTCTTTTTCTACTATTAAATCATGTCCGTTACCTTTGATTTTGTTTCCCCAAGGCACAAACACTCCATAACAACAATAAATCCCTGTAACCGTAGCCGTAAATGCACCCGCAATACCCATCGCCATTGCTTGCGGATTATCAAGTAATTGAAGTGCTAGCATAAGACCGCACACCGCTCCAACAAGTCCAAATGTAGGACAAGACTCACCTACACGACAAAAGAATTCCCTACACTCATCATAATAAGTTTCTGAATGAGAAATATCAAGCTCCATACTTTCTTTTATTTCTTCAACATCTTTACCATCAACCATCATCATCATTGCTGATTTTAAGTAGTGATTATCTATTTCAGCTACTTTTGGTTCAAGTGCTAAAAGCCCATCTTTTCTAGCAATAGAAGCAAATTCTATTAACTGATCGGTTCTTGCTTGAAAATTAACCCCACTACCTTTAAAAACTATTTTAAGCTCTTTAAAAGCTCCTTTTATAAAATATTTATTCGTTCCAACCATAGTAGAGAAAAATGCTGTTGGTAAAACGATTAAAACCGATGAAATATGAATAAGGTGTAATGGGTTACCACCTTCTAAAATATCCCCTACGCAAATAGATGTAAGAGCTAAAACCATTCCTAAGACCGTTGTTAAATCCACATTTTTTCCTTTATTTAAATCTTAAAATATTACATTCATTTAGTTAAAATTTCTTCATTATATACTTTTATGCAATTTTTGCCAGCATTTTTAGCAGCATACACTGCTAAATCGGTTTTTTTCATAAAATCATTAGAATTTGTAATAGTAGTCGGCAAAATTGTAGCCACCCCTATACTAATACTACTTTTCCATCTATCATCTAACTTATTTCCTACTTGAATATTTAAACTTCTAGTAACATTTAAAAGTGTTTTTGCTAATAACATAGCACCATCAATATCTGTATTTGGTAATAAAACAAAAAACTCATCTCCACCAAGTCTTGCTAAAACATCATCAGTTCTAATAGTTTCTTTGATTGTTTGCGAAAACTCTCTTAATACCTTATCGCCCATTTCGTGTCCATAAGTGTCATTTACTTCTTTAAAATTATCTAAATCAATCATTAAACCACTTGTAATTAACGAATTTTCTTTAGCTTCATTTAAAATAACTTCTAAAACTTCAAATAAATGTCTTCTATTTGGTAAATTTGTTAATACATCTGTTAAAGCTATACTTCTTAAAGTTTGATTTGTTGCTGCTAATTCTCTTGTTTTCTCTTTCACTTTTAATTCAAGATTTCTTTTAAGTTCTAATAATTCGCTATTTTTCTTAACTACAACATTTAAAAGATTACTAAGAGCTTTTACTAAAGGTGCTGTTTGCTTATTTTCATTTTGAACTACTATCTCATAAGCTTCTTTAGCTTCAAGACCTTGATTAATTAATTCTATTTGTTTTGCCATATTTTGGTCAATCCCTAAAATATGAAAAGCAAGCCAAGAAATCAAAAACTCTAACAAACTCTTAACAGCTTCTTTATTAGTGCCATCTCCAACATCATCATATAATTGCTTAGTTTGTTCTATAAACATTTTATGACTTAATTTATGCTCTTGAAAAAAATCACTAAAAATATTTACATTTTGCATTAGCATTTCTTCTTCTGAAAAATGCTCTTTAGCATAGTTTAAAATACCATTAAAAGCTTCATCTAATTCGTTTTTATTTAAATTCTTTTCGCTTAATTTTAAAGCTAGTTCATTGATTAATTGCACTAAATAATAATGCTGCTTATCAACATTATCAATATTTGTTTCATAGTCTTTATTCCAAGCAAATATTATTTCCATAACCTTTCCCTTTATTTTAATTTATCCCAACTTTTCCCAACACTCAAACTCGTTTTTAATTTAACTTTTAAACCATAAGCATTTTCCATTATATTTTGAGCTATTTTTGAAAATTCTAATACATATTCATCTTTTACTTCAAAAATTAACTCATCGTGAATTTGCAATATTAATTTTGCATTTTCACTCAAATATGGATAAATCTTAATCATAGCTAATTTAATTAAATCTGCTGCCGAACCTTGCAAAATGCTATTTATACATTCTCTATCGTTTGCATTATTTATCTTAATATCATTTGTATATTTGAAAAATCTTTTCCTACCTAAAAGCGTTTTGATATAACCTAAGTCTTTTGTTTGTTTTTTTGTATTTTCAAAATATTCTTTAATAAAACTAAAAGAAGCAAAATATTTTTTAATATAATCACTTGCATCGCTATATGGTATTTTTAACTCTTCACTAAGTCTTCTAGCACCCATTCCATAAATTAGACCAAAATTTATGCTTTTTGCATAATTTCTTTTATCTTTATCGCTCGTGCCAAAAATCTCAATAGCAGTTCTTGTATGAATGTCTTCATCAAATAAAAATGCTTTTAATAAATTTTCATCTTGGCTAAAATGAGCCAACATTCTAAGCTCAATTTGAGAATAATCAAGACTAATAAACGAATAACCTTTTTGCGGGATAAAAGCTTCTTTTAGAAAACTTGCATATTTGCTTCTAGCAGGGATATTTTGTAGATTTGGATTATTTGAGCTAAGCCTTCCTGTTGCTGTGCCTGTTTGTAAAAAGTTTGAACGCACTTTGAAATTCTCTTGATTATCTACATTTAACTCAAGCAATGGTAAAACATAGGTGCTAAGGACTTTGCTAGCGGTTCTATATTCTAAAATCAATTCAGCAATAGGATGCTCTATGCTTTGCAAGGCTGCTTCATTGGTTGAGCCTTTATGATTATCAGGTAATTTTAATTTATCATATAAAATCTCTTTAAGTTGCTTTGGAGAATTTAAATTAAAGCTTAAGCCAACCATATTAAATATCTGATTTTCTAATTCTTTTAAATTAAGCTCTAATATATTTTGAAGATTTAATAATTTTTCTTTATTTAGTGTAATTCCATTATTTTCTAAAGAAATTAAAACTTTAATAAACTCACATTCAAAATCAAATTCTTTTTTACGTTCATCATCTAAGTTTTTAAAAGCGTGTTCATAAATTGCTTTAGTTATAAACGCATCTTCACTTGCATATTCACAAGCTAATTTGGTATCAATATCGCTAAAATTTTCGCCCTTTTTAACTACTTCTTCATAAGCTAAACAAGTATAATCAAAATACTCCTTAGCAAGATAATCAAGTGAGTATTTAGAACTTGAATCAAGTAGCCAAGCAGCTATCATACTATCTTTAAATTTCTTTGGATATGAAATACCTAAGTCATTTTTCAGCATTTTTAAATCAAATTTTAGATTATGACCTATTATTACTTTTTCAAATATCTTATTTATAGCTTTTATTGCATCTTCTTTAGCAATATTTTTTGCATTTTTATGTAGTATTGGAACATAATAGCTTTTATCTTGATTACAAAACGAAAATCCAACTATCTTATCATCATAATTAAGCCCTGTTGTTTCGGTATCAAATCCAACCTCATCACCTAAATTATCTATAATCTTAAATAATTCTTCTTTATCATCTAATAAGGTTTTTGTATATTTTAAGCTTACTTGTTTTTCTTCTTTTATCTCGTTTTGTTTATCTATAAATTTTAAGAATTTAAATAATTCAAATTCTCTTAATTCATCTTCAATATTATTAAATATATTAATACTTGGCTTACTAGCTTTGCTTAAAAAATCTCCTAAAGGCAAATCATCAACTAATTTTGCTAATTTTTTAGATAAAACTGCATCATCTTTATGTTCGGCTAATTTTTTTTGAGAACTTTTATTGCCTAATACATTTAGATTTTTATATACATTATCAAGGCTATCGTATTCGTTTAATAGTTTTTTAGCAGCAACTGGTCCAATACCAGGAATACCTTTAAAGTTATCAGCACTATCGCCTACTAAGGTTAAATAATCAAGCATTTGATAAGGCTTAACGCCAAATTTCTCAATACAAGCTAACTCGTTTATAATCTCATAATTCTTACCAATTAACTCGGTATTATTATCATCAAGCAATTGATAAAGGTCTTTATCGGTTGAATAAATGCTAGTAAATAAGCCTTGTTGCTTAGCAAACTTACTAACACTAGCAATAATATCATCAGCTTCATAATTAGGAATTTCTATTGATAAAAATCCTGATTTTTTAATAAGTTCAATACATACTGGAATTTGCTCTTTTAATTCAGGCTCTAATTCTTTTCTATTAGCCTTATAATCAGGCAAAAGCTCTTTTCTAAATGACCCGCCCGAGCTATCTAGTGCAAAAACTACATAATCACATTCAATTTCTTCAACAATTTTTAACATAAAATTTAATAAACCAAATATCATTCCTATTGGTTTTTCATCTTTTGCACTTTTTAAATTCCTCATCGCATAATAAGAGCGAAATAGCACATTTAAAGTATCTACTACTATTATTTTTTTCATATTTTCTACCTTTGATTTTGCCTTTATGTTATCAAAAGAATAATTAATAAAACTAATAAAAAACTAATTTTCATTTTTAATTTACTTTAAAGTTTAATTTAATAAATTTCGTGTTTTTTAAAGGAGATTTTATGAAAAAAATTAGCGATTTTATTTCAAAAAATTTAGCTATTTTGGTTTTAGTTTGCACTGCTTTTGCTTTGTTTTATCCAAGTATTTCTAATATCATTAAGACAAGTTATGTTAATTATTTGCTTGGAATTATTATGTTTGGAATGGGGCTTAGCGTTAGAGCTAGTGATTTTAAGGAGTTATTTTTAAGACCTAAAGATGTGATTATAGGTATTTTTGCACAATTTATAATAATGCCTTTTATAGCTTTTGTTTTGATTTTTGTTTTCAAACTTGATAGTGCTTTAGCAATAGGTGTTGCATTAGTTGGTGCTTGTCCTGGTGGCACTAGCTCAAATGTGATTAGTTACCTAGCAAAAGCTGATGTTGCTTTATCAGTTAGCATTACAAGCTGCACTACGATTTTAGCTCCGATAATTACTCCATTTATTACTTATTTATTAGTTGGAAAAAGCATTGATATTAACGCTATTTCAATGTTTATTAGCATTATTCAAGTGATTATTATTCCTATTTTATTAGGTGTTTTAGCTCATAAATTTTTACCTAAAATTACTGAAAAATTACAAGATATTTTGCCACTTATTTCAACCTTTGGAATTGTAGCTATAGTAATGAGTGTAGTTGGTGCAAATGCAACAAAAATCTTAGATAATTTAGGCATTATTTTAGTAGTTGTAATGCTTCATAATGTCTTAGGCTATCTTTTAGGCTTTTTTGCGGGAAAAATCTTTAAACTAGAATTAGCAAAACAAAAAACTCTAGCAATAGAAGTAGGAATGCAAAACTCAGGCTTAGCTGCTTCACTAGCAACTACTCATTTTGCTGCTTATCCTTTAGCTGCTGTTGTGGCTGCTTTATTTAGCGTGTGGCACAATATTTCAGGTGGGATTTTAGCAACAATTTTTAGAAGATTTTAATATTTGAAATTCCTATTTTAATTTTAAAATAGGAATTATTTTAAATTAACTTGTAAAACTAAACTAGCTTCTTTTAAATAATCAACAACTTTTTTTAATCGTTTTAAATTCTTCTTCGCTTTTTGGCTTTTCGCCTGTTTTTTCACATTCAGCTAAGTATTTTTCATAGCTTTGAGTTTTTGTTTTAAAAAATGCTTTAAGCTTTTTAAACATTGCTTGTCCTTAATCTTGTATAAGCAAACTTGCTTCTTAATTAACCTCAAGCACAATTAGAATTTAAACGCTCTTTCTCACGCTTTAAAAATTCTTCTTTGCTTAAAGGCTCTTCATTTGGGTATTTTTCCTTATGTTCTCTTAAATAAGCTTCATAATCAGGAATACCACAAGCTGCTTTGAGTTTATCAAAAAATCCCATAGCTTTCTCCTTAAGTTAAAATAAAATCTAAAGATAACATAAAAGATTTGCTAATCAATCTCTTTTATGCTCTAATCTAAATTCTCTTGGATTTTGTGGATTTTTACCTTGCCATAATCCTAATTTATTGGCTCTTGCGTATTTTTCATCATCTACATATTTTTTCGTATAGTTTTGATACGACCACGCACAACCATTTCTTACCATTGCTTTATTTATATCTTCGCCATTAGCATAGACAATACCTACAACCCGTCCATATTGATCTTTGTCTTTAATCTCTAACTTAATATCTTTATTTTTAAGAAAATCACTTAGCATATTTTTACAAAATTGCCCGTATTCTTGAGCGCTTTCAGGTGCGTCTATACCATAAAATCTCACTTTGATTTTTTCTCCTTTGCTAAGCAAAACTATAGTATCTCCATCACTTACTTTTTCTAGTGAATACTCTTTAGTAAAAGAAGTAAAATAAGAAAAATTTGCAACTACTAAAAAAACAATTAAAGCAATTATTTGATATTTAAATGGTAATTTTTTAATTAATTGCATTTGTGCTTTTGTTGGTTTTTTCATATTAATCCTTAAAATTATTTTTTCAAAAGGATTTTACAATGGTTTTTATAAACAAAAACCTATAAAAATACTTAGCTTATTAGTATTTTATGTTTGCTAATTCATCTTAAAAAAAGTTATAGTTTGATATTTATTTAAGTTTTTGATGATTTTAAATTCTAGTATTTAAAAAATTAGTCTAATCATAATTTTAATTTTTATTTATACATTAAGCTTTATTATAAAAATAACAGAGCTTAATGTTTTTATAACTTTAAGATAAAAATATTAAATCAGTTTTGTATTTTATTTTTATTCTTAGCTTTTTGCACAAAATATAATGCTATTAACGCTATTGCAAATCCTAAGATAAAAGTTAAACCATAAGAAGCATATAGTTCTAATGCCAAACGCTCTTGCGATATAAATTTATCAAATTCCCCTACACTTTTTACTAAGTTAATTGTTGCTTCAATATTTTTCAACGAGTTATAAGGGTTATTAGGATTCTTTAAATACAACATAAAAGCAAATACCTTAGTGCTAAATAAACTAGCAGCTATTAAACCTACAATAACACCAATACCGATATTTTTCTTTTTTTTCATTTTTTTCCTTTAATTTTATTTTCTTTATTTTTAAATTTAAAATGGATTAAAGGCAAAATATAGGCAAAATAACTTTGCAATATTTAATCTTACAAATTATTTAGCTTTTAATAATTCTGTTATATGCTATTATCTTTTGCACTAATTTTGCCGTTATTTGGTATTGACAACCAATTATTACTTAGCCTATAGCCTGTAAAATTTTTTGGTAATTACTTTGTTGAATTGCTTTATATACAAAATAAATATCTATTAAAACATAAATATATAAAGCCCATAAAATAAATATCCCTATAAAAAGAAGCATACTAATTAAGCCTATTAAAAATATTCCTAATTTTAAAAAACCTAAAGACCTATTACCTTGATAAAACCTATCAATACCTAATATCCCGAAGAAAAACCCTAAATTCATTGCCAATATAGGGTGTTTGTAATTAATACAAGAAAGATTTTTAAATTTTTCTTCACTTAAGCTGTCAAGTTTATTGCTTAGCATAAACTTTTGCTCGCTTGATATTTTATTATCAAGCAACATTAAATAAGAACTTTTGTCCATAATGACTCCTTTGATTAAATAAAAGAGCTATTGTAATACCCCCCCCCGCTAACAAGAAGTTAATGGATTAAAATTATTTAATAATTATTCAAGATTTTTAAAAATAAAATTATAAAAAAAGATAAAAATATTTGCTAATAAAGATAATTTGTATTAGCTAACTAGCTACTTATCTTTATCAGCATTTTGTTTTACGCTTGCTTGTTTGTTCTATGAAAAACTCCTTTTTAGTTAAAGGAGTTTTATCAGGGTGCATTTTCTTAAAATGCTCTAAATATTTTTCATAATCAGGTGCTCCAAGCATTGCGTAAAAAAACTCACGAAGCTGCTTTTTCATAAACCACTTCTTTAAGTGGAATGCTAAACCTATTAGAATAACTTTCTTTCCAAATTAGAACGAATTTAATTCCAACTATTATGGTAACTAATAAGAAGAAAATCGTTAAAATAGCATTTACCACATTAGAATGTGCTACTTGTTTAGCTTTATTAAATTCTTTTAAAGTCGCTTCACTATTATCTCCTGCATTAATTTTTACTAATAATTCATCAGCTTTAGCAAAATTAATTTGAGCTGTTGCTACGTGAGAAATTGAGTTTGCGATTTTGCTTTCACTTTGTGGTAATACCTTTGCAATACCTGCTGTAAATGTAGTTGAGATTACAAAAAGCGCAGGTAAAACAATAGCTAAGATATACTTTCTTTTTCCCATTTTAATAAATACAGAGCCACATAAAAACATAGCAACTACTGCTAAAAGTTGATTTGATACACCAAAAAGCGACCAAAGTGAATAAATTCCGCCAAGTGGGTCAATCGCACCACCATATAAGAACCAGCCCCATCCAGCAACACAAATTAAAGTAGCGAATATATTTGCTCCTAAATTACTTGTGTTTGCAAGTGGCTTATAAACATTTCCTAACATATCTTGAACCATAAATCTACAAGTTCTAGTTCCCGCATCAACTGCTGTTAAGATAAATAATGCTTCAAATAAAATAGCGAAGTGATACCAAAATGCCATCATTTCCTTTCCACCGATTAGCTCGTGAATAATTAATGATAAGCCTATTGCAAATGTAGGTGCTCCACCTGTTCTACTTAATATAGTGCTCTCGCCTATATCATTAGCAAGTGTTTGAATATCAGCAGGAGTTACGCTAAATCCCCAAGCACTAATAGCTGCACTCGCACTCTCAAGTGTCGTGCCTATAATTGCTGGTGCTGAATTTATTGCAAAATATACTCCAGGTTGAAGTATGCAAGCAGCAATTAAAGCCATAATAGCAACCGCACTCTCCATTAGCATTGAACCATAGCCTACCATTTTTGCTTGTGTTTCATTTTCTAGCATTTTTGGACTTGTTCCACTAGAAATTAATGCGTGAAAGCCTGAAATCGCCCCACAAGCAATATTTATGAATAAAAATGGAAATAATCCACCTGCAAACACAGGACCTGTGCCATCTATAAAATGTGTAACTTTTGCCATTTTAATTTCAGGAGAAACTAAAACAACACAAATAGCCATTATCAAAATTACACCGATTTTTAAAAATGTTGAAAGATAATCTCTTGGCGCAAGTAAAAACCAAACCGGTAAAATCGCAGCTATCATTCCATAGCCCATCATTATAAAGCTAAGTTCAAGAACGCTAAAATCAAAATGTCTTGCTAAATCAGGGTCGTTTGCTACAACTTTTCCTAAATATAAAGCTATCATAAGTAAAACAAAGCCAATTATACTAGCTTCTCCGACTGCACCTGGGCGAATAAATCTCATATAAATTCCCATAAAAATAGCAATAGGAATTGTTGAAGCTATTGTGAATGTCCCCCAAGGAGAATGCGCTAAAGCTTTTACAACAACCATAGCTAAAATAGCAATTATAATTAGCATAATAAGAAAAATTCCTATCATAGAAACAACACCAACGAAATTCCCCATCTCGTCTTTAATCATTTCACCAAGACTTTTTCCACCGCGTCTGCTTGATACAAAAAGCACAACAAAATCATGCACGCTACCAACTAAAACGCCACCAATTAATATCCATAATACACTAGGCAAATATCCCATTTGAGCTGCTAGGATTGGTCCAACAAGTGGTCCTGCACCTGCAATTGCAGCGAAGTGATGGCCAAATAAAACATATTTGTTTGTAGGAACAAAGTCTTTTCCATCATTAAGTGCTACAGCAGGAGTAATCTTAGTAGCATCAACGCCGCAAAGCTTAGTTTCTATAAACAAAGCATAAAATCTATAGCCGATTGTATAAATACAAACAGCAGCTACAACTATCCAAGCAGCATTTATTGTTTCGCCATTATTTAAAGCAATAACGCCCATACAAAATGCTCCAAGAATAGCAACAACTATCCATAAAAGCTTATTCATAGCTTCTCCTTAAAAATAAATTAATTTTTTAATCTAATTAAAAATGTGAGTAAGTATTATAATCTAAAATTATAATACTTATAAGAATTTTATATTAAAAGATAAAAATATAAAAAAATTACGAGTTAAATTATTAATATTTATTATAAATGTTTCCATAATACTCAATATTCTCTGCATTGCCTAAAGCATTTACTTTATCTGCTATTTTTTGAGCGTTAATTTCTAAATCAAATTCACTAGCTTCACTAAAAGCCATATTAACATCTATAACACTATCTAATCGCTTAATGGCATTAAAAGTTGCTAAAGTATTGTCAAAATCACTAGCTTCAATTAAAACGATAAATTTTTTATCAATTACTTGCTCTATGTTGGCATCTTTTATATTTTTTATTTCGTTTTCAAATTCTTCATTTGCAATAACTACTAAAGATGAAATCATTAAAAATCCTTTTTGTATAAAATTTTTGAATAAGCATTGAGCTTTAATGTATTTTTATCAAATAATATTGAATTAAGATATAAATTACCTATATTTATTTTATCCTTACCTATACAAATATTATTTTCTAAATCGCAAGAATAAGCAAAGTTTAAATTATCACTTAAAGCGCAATTATAAACTAAATTATCACTTTCTATATTAGTAATTTCATTTAATTTATCATCATTAATTATAACTTTTCTATCAGTTGAGCAAGAGATAATATTATCTTTTTTATAATCTACATTATAAATATTATCTTTATGAACTTCCTTGCTTATAAAATCATTAGAATTTAAATCATAAACAACTATTTTTCCACTTTCAAATCCTAAAGCAATTTTTGCCTTTTCTTTATTAATACTTGCAGCATTTATGCTTGCATTTGAAAAATGAACTTTTTTTATTAAGTTAAATGATAAATCTCTTATGATTAGTTCGCTTCCTAAAGAAGTAAGAATTATTTTATCTTTGTATAAAAATGCCTTATTAATATCGCTTGAGATTTTAAATTTCAATAATTTATTATCTTTATAAATGTTTAAAGTCTTTAACCCATCTTTTGAGCTAATTGCTAAAATGTTACTATCGTAATCATCAATAAAAATAATATTATCATCAAGGCTTAAAACCTTATCATTATTTTTATAAATATCATTGCCACACGCTACAAATTCATTATTGATATAATTTATATAGCAATCATATTCTAAATATTCTAATTCATTTAGGTTTAGCTCACTTGCTAAACCTAAACTAGCTATAAATAATAGCAATTTTTTCACTTTAATCCTTCATTTATTACATCAAGTAAATTTGAACGATGTTTGCCTAATTCATCATTTCTAAAATCAGGCTTAAATGTGTTTTTGATTCCACTATCAATATTTGCTTGTGGTGCGTGGCATTGAACGCAGTTATATCTTGCTTGAGATATAGAATCAAGTTTTTTCTCATTTCTTAAATCATAATAATGGCTTGCTGGCATAGGAGTTGCTTCTTCAATACTAAGCTTTACACGCTCATTATCAGCACCTAAATCATGACAGCTAAGACACATATTATTATCTTGAGTAATTGGTAAAAAATCTTCTACATTGTGTGGAATTTGTGGTGGAGCATTTAAATAAGCTCTTTCAAAACGCTCTGCTTCTCCAGCTTCTTTTTCAGAATATGTAAAATTCTTGATTTCTAATTTTGTTTCATCGTTTAGTGAATGTTTTCTTAAACCAATTTCAGTATCACTCACACTAGCAGCAATCAACAAACTACTAGCAGCTAAACTTAAAAATATTTTTTTCATTTTTTTCCTTTCAAAAAATTAATTAAATTAAAATTAAGTGCATCATCATCGCATACTTCAATACATCTAGCACACTTAATGCACTCACTATTGCTAACATTACCACTATATTTTGTAATAAGTGATAATACTTGAGCTTCTGGACAAATCATTTTGCATTTCATACATTTAGTGCATTTATTTAAATCATAACTTACTTTTAACATAGCAAATTTTGAAATTAAACTATAAAAAGCACCTAATGGACAAAGATGCGAACAAACTAAATTCCTTTGCACAAATAAATCAAGTAAAAATATAATAATTGCAACAAATATAGCCGAAGTTTGCATAAAAATTATTCCCCTAGTAATTATTCCTATATGAGAATATTTTTCAAATACTGGCTCATTTGCTATCAAACACAAAATCAAAATACTAAATAATATAAAATATCTAGTGTTTTGTTTAAAATTAGTCAGCTTAGAGCTTTTAAAACTTGTGTTTTGCTTGATAAAATCTGCTAAATTTGTAATCAAATTAACAGGACAAACAAAAGAACAAAATGCACGACCCAAAAACAAAGCATAAATAATAAAAACTAAAAATGCAGATATAAATAATCCCACATTAAGAGTAAAAGTTGCTAAAAATATTTGTAAATACGCAAAAGGGTCGCTTAAGCTAATACTATTAAATAATAGCGAAGAGCTAAGATTTCCTTTTAAAATAAAATCAGCACTAGGTAATATAAATAAAACTAAAAGTCCTAATTGGATAAATCTTCTTAAAATCAAATATTTATTTTTTAATATCTTCATTAAAATTCTCCATCATTTAGGTAATTTATAGCTTTTTTCTCATCGTGTTTTTTGCTAGTATCTATGTGTTTTAATCTTTCATCATCACCACTAACCCAGCCTTTAACATAATTATCATTTCTCTCACCCAATATAAAACTAGTAGGCAAAATAACAATAGCTGGCTTTTTAGTAATACAAACTTTTTCACATAAACCACAACCCACACAATAATCGTAATCAACCTTAGGCACTAACATTGCATGTTTTTTAGTTCGCTCATTTCTTTTATATTCAAGCTTTAAAGCTTTATCTATAAAAGGACACGCCCTATAGCAAGCATCACATTGAATTCCAAAATGAGCTACACAAGAGCTTTCATCTACTATTGCACGACCAATATTTACTAAAGAAATTTTATTAATACTTTTATCTAGCGCATCTGTCGGACAAGCCTTAATACAAGGCAAATCATCGCATAAATAGCAAGGAATTTCATTTGCACTAAATTTAGGAGTTCCTAAACTAGCAAATTCCCCTATCTTAGCTAAACTTAAAGTATTATAAGGGCAAGCTTTTACACATTTAGCACAACGAATGCAATTAGCCAAAAAATGTTTTTCACTAACAACTCCTGGTGGGCGTAAGAAAAAACCTTTCTTTAACTCAATTTTGCTTTCGCTCTTTGGTGTATCATTTAGCTTAAATATGCTAAAAGTTCCAACACCAACTGCTAAAATCTTTATAGTATTTGTAAAAAATTGCCTTCTCATAAATATTACGCCTTAGTTATTTTTACTGCACACTTTTTAAAATCAGTTTGTTTTGAAATTGGACAAGTTGCATCTAATGTAACTTTATTAATATAAACATTCTCATCAAACCAAGGAACATAAACAAGACCTCTTGGTGGTTTATTTCTTCCACGCATATCAATACGAGCTTTAACTTTTCCACGGCGAGATTCTATCCATACTAATTCTCTTTGCTCAACTCCTAAAGCTTTAGCATCTTCTGGATGAATATAGCACATAGCTTCAGGAACTGCACGGAATAATTCAGGAACTCTCATTGTCATTGTTCCACTATGCCAATGCTCTAAAACCCTACCAGTACATAACCAGAATGGATATTCTTCAGATGGTCTTTCAGGTGCTTTCATAAATGGTCTAAAGAAAATCTTAGCTTTATTTGTAATTGCTGTTGCTTCTTCACTTGTTGGTTTTACTAAATCACCACTTTTAATTGATTTATCAAAATCCCCATAGAATGCAAAATCACCTTCAGGATTTGCTTTTTTAGCATATACATCGTATTTTGTATTAAATCTCCATTGAGTTTCTTTACCATCAACAACAGGCCATCTTAAGCCCCTTACCTTATGATAAGTTTCAAAACTAGCTAAATCGTGTCCGTGACCAGCTCCGAATTTTCTATATTCTTCCCATAAATATTTTTGAATAAAGAAATTATAGCCTTTAAATACATTGCCATCACTACCTTTTACATTTCTACTATCGCCTTTAACTTCGCTATTTAACCAATCTTTTAAGCTTTCACTATCATCTAATGAAATTTCTTTACATTCTTTATTAGCAAATAAAACATCATATAAAGTATCATCTTCTTTATATCCCATTTCTTTAGCTTTTTCTAATACGCTTGGTAATGTTGTCTTTTCATCAATTTTTACTTCATTCCAAACTTCGCTTAATTTAAAGCGTTTGCTAAGCTCTAATAATTGCCATAAATCACTCATAGCTTCGCCAACTGGCAATACTTGTTGTCTCCAATGTTGAGTTCTTCTTTCTGCGTTTCCGTAAGCTCCCCATTTTTCATAAATCATAGCTGTAGGTAAAATTAAATCCGCAACTTTTGCACTAATTCCAGGATAGCAATCACTTACTACTATAAAATTATCTTTTTCTCTAGCAGCTTTTATCCAGTGATTTGCATTTGCAGTATTTTGCCAAGGATTATTTACCATAACCCATGCAAATTTTTGCTTTCCATCTTCAAGATTTCTCATCATTTGCATAAAGTGATTTCCTTGAACACCATTAATTGTTCCTTCAGGAACTTTCCAAAGTTCTTCACTTTTAGCTCTATGTTTAGGATTTGCTACAACCCAATCAGCAGGTAAGCGGTGTGCAAAAGTTCCAACTTCTCTTGCTGTTCCACAAGCACTTGGCTGACCTGTTAAAGAGAATGCTCCATCACCTGGTTTTGCTTGTTTTCCTACTAATAAATGCACAGTGTATGCAAGTTCATTTACCCAACTACCACGAGTATGTTGGTTAAAGCCCATAGTCCAAAAGCTTACTACCTTTCTACTTTTTTCAATATATAAATCAGCTAATGCTTTTAATTTTTTCTTAAATTCTTCTATATCTTCATCAGGATTTCCTTTAGCTACGCTTGCAACATAATCTAATGTATAAGGTTCAAGTGCTTTTTTGAAATCTTCAAATTGAATTTGCCAGTTAAGTGCTGCTTGAGCTTGATGTTTCATTTCAAATTTTTCGCCATCTTTTACACCTAAATGACTTAATGCTATTGCTTCATCTTTATCTAAAGTGATTGCATTTTCTTTAGCTACGGTATCTTTTTCAGCTTCGCTAAAGCTTGGATGATTTGGATTATTTCTCATTCCATATCCAATATCAGCAAATCCTGTTGTAAATACACAATGATTTTTTACAAATTCCCAATCAATTGCTTTTGGATTGTTATATACAATTTCTCTAGCAATATAATTCCATATTGCAATATCAGAACTTGGAGTAAATATAAGTTCCATATCAGCAATGTCGCTAGTTCTTGTTGTATAGGTTGAAAGATTTACAATTTTTACTTTTTCAGGGTCTCTTAATTTTCTATCACTTACACGGCTCCATAAAATTGGGTGCATTTCAGCCATATTTGAACCCCAACAAATAATAGTATCAGTAAGTTCAATATCATCATAGCAACCTGCAGGCTCATCAATACCAAATGTTTGCATAAAACCAATAACAGCACTTGCCATACAATGTCTAGCATTTGGGTCTATATTATTGCTTCTAAAACCAGCTTTAAATAATTTTGAAGCAGCATATCCTTCTTGAATAGTATGCTGACCACTTGCAAACATTCCTATACCATTTACACCTTGTTCTTTTAAAGCTTTTTTCATATGTTTTTCCATCTCATCAAAAGCTCTTTTCCAAGATACTGGAGCAAATTTTCCGTTCTTATCAAATTCACCCTTAGCATTTACTCTTAATAAAGGCGTTACAAGTCTATCTTCTCCATACATAATTTTTGCATTAAAATATCCTTTAATACAATTTAAACCACGATTTACAGGTGCTTCAGGGTCGCCCTTAGTAGCTACAATTTTGCCATTTTTAGTAGCAACCATAATACCACAGCCAGTTCCACAAAATCTACAAACTGCTTTATCCCAAGTCCATTCACTTGTTTCGTCTTTTGCTAAAGCAATAGTAGGATTTATGCAAGCTGCTGCACTTGCAACTGCTGTGCTCTTTAAAAAATCTCGTCTTTGCATTTATTCTCCTTATAATAATAATGTAAAAATAGATTAGATTATTTGCTTTAAAATCTTATTGATTAAGATTAATATTTTTTTTAAAGTAAAGCGCATAAATATTATCAACATTAAATTAACTTAAAATTCTTAATTCAATAAAAATTGAAAAAACATTCATAAAATAATATAAAATATTTAAAAATTAAATTAAATTTAAAAAAATATATTAATTACCATCAATTATTTTTAAGCTTTTTTATATTAAAGTAGTGTTTCAAATTTTCACAAGGTGTATAAATGAAAAAACCAACAAACAAACTTTTATTAGCCCTTTGCATAGTAATTGGGATTTTTATTGGTGGTGGAATTTATACTTTTATAATAGCAGATGGCTTTTTAATGATGACTTCTAAACCTGAAGCCTGTAGCAAATGTCATATTATGACAGATGTTTATGATAGCTGGGCAAAAGGTGAGCATTCAAGCAATGCAGGTTGCGTAGATTGTCATTTACCTCAAGGTGATGTGGTAGCTTATTGGACTAAAAAAGCTTATCACGGATTAAAACACGGCTATTATTTTACAGTAGGAGGAAATCCACCTAATTTAGAACCTACCGAAATGACACACGAAGATGTTAATCGCAATTGTGCGACTTGTCATAAAGACTACGCACATAATGCAATCAATGCAACGACAAAATTAAATAGCGAGCCACTTGATTGCCTTAGCTGTCATAGAACAATAGGTCATTTACATAATTAAAAGGAGAAAATATGTCAAAATCAGTTTATGTTGCGGCTATTGTGGTAGCTGCTTTAGGTGGTGCAGGCTTATTTGCACTTAATACAAACATTGCAGAACATAAAGGTGAAAGTAAAACTCAACCATTAAAAACTTTTGAAATTAGTGATGAAGAACCAGATTTTGCAAAATGGGGTAGAAATTTCCCAGCTCAATTAGATGGTTATTTACAAATGAAAGATGAATATATTGAAACACCATTTGGCGGAAGCTTACCTTATAGTAAAATTATTCGCTGGCCGGCTGCGACAACATTTTGGAATGGATATGCTTTTGCGGTTGATTATTCTAAACCAAGAACTCACTATTACTCACAAATTGACCAAATGGAAACAAAAAGAAACAATAAAGAATATCTAAATGCTCACGGATTACCTGCATTTAAAGGTCAGCCTGGTGCTTGTGTAAATTGCCATACTGGATTTTTAACTGCTATTTATAAAAGTGATAAATTAAGCCCAAGTTTTATGCTAGGTAAAACTGAAGTAATGGGTGCAAAGAAAATGGGATTTTTTGATGTATTTGGTGAAAAAGGCGAAGCTATGAAAGAAGCTTGGACAAATATGAATAAAATGCCTTATTTTGATGTTATGAAAAAAGTAGAAGAAAAATACGGAGATGGAATTCACGGCTCTCATATGGGATCAACCTGTGCGGATTGTCATAACCCAGATGATATGAGCCTTCGTGTAACTCGCCCTGCTTTTGTTAATGCTATGGTTTTAAGAGGCTATGAAGCAGACGCTAAAAGTGGTATCAAAGCTAGTAGAAAAGAAATGAGAAATTATGTTTGTATGCAATGCCATGTTGAGTATTATTTTGAAGGTAAAGATAGCACTTTAACATTCCCATGGACAAAATGGAAAAAAGATGAAGCATTTAAAATAGAGAATTTTGATGAATACTATGATGAAAAATTTGCAAATGGCGAATTCCCATATGATTACATTCAAAAAGATACAAAAACAAAAATAATTAAAATGCAACACCCAGAAGCTGAAATGTATTCAAGCTCTTTACATTATAGAAGTGGTGTAACTTGTGCAGATTGTCATATGCCATACAAAAGAGATGGAGCAAACAAAGTAACTAATCACAATATACTATCTCCATTAGCTGATATAAATGCAGCTTGCAAAACTTGCCATCCACAAAGCGAACAAGTATTAAAAGATAGAATTAGCTTTATTCAAAATCGCCACGCTTATGAGCTTAGAGGTTGTGAAAATAACTTATTAGCATTAATTGCTGATATAAAAACAGCTCGTGAAGAATTAGCAAAACTTCCTGAATTTGCAAATCTTGAAGATAAAGCAAGAGATGATGCTATTTCAAAAGTTATAGAAAAAGCACAATATGCTCATAGAAAAGCACATATTAGATGGGACGTATCATTTAGTGAAAATAGCTATGGCTTCCACTCACCACAAGAATTTATGAGAATTATAGGTCAATGTAAAGAAGTAGCTAGAGAAGGACAAGCAGAGTTAGCAAATGCGTTAGCTCCTTATGGAATTAAAATTGAATTAACAAAAACAGCAACAATTCCAGCAGCACCTCTAAAGCTAGATCACAAACCACCAACAGGTTCTCTACCAACAGAAACTATGAAAAAAGTTGATGAGGATGTAAAAAATCTAAACTTTAAATAAAAAATTGCGAGATTTTCTCGCAATTTACTCATTAATTAAAGCCCAATTTTAATAGCATAAAAATTAAAACATTATATAATTGAAAATAAGAATTTAGTTTAAATATATTTTAATTAGTGTTAAAGCTAACTAATTTAATTGCTAAAATAATGTAATCTTAAATTATCAAAAAAAGGCTTATATTATGCAAAATGATAAAGAAATAATTCTGATAGTAAATCTTAAAAAAAGCTTATTGTTTTCTATATATAAATCACTATTTTTATTATTTCCTAATGTTATTGTATGCTTGTTTATCATTTTAATTTTTGCTTGTTCTTTGTATTTTAATGATGGTTATTTAGTGATATTGCTATTTGTTTTATTTGCCCTTCCTCACCATTTTCGTTTTATGCTTTTTCCACTTATGATAAGAAAAATTATCTGTTATGATGAGTATTTTGAAATCATTAGGCTTTTTAGTAAAACAAGGATATATTATGATAATTTAAAAGAATATTATTTCGAATATTTAAAAACTAGATTTTCATCACACAAGATTTTGCATCTATCTTATAAAAACAAATTCTTTAGCAGCATTATAAACACCGAATTGCTTAATCCAGAAGATTTAGAAAAATTAATAGAATTATTAAACGCAAAGGGTATTAATAAAAAAGTTTCAATCATAGATGATAAAATATTTTATAATGTTTTTAGTATTGTAGATAAAATCTTTAAAATTTAAATCTAAGTTATTAAGAGTTTTAAAGGTATTACAACTAATAAAAGTAGCACAAATATAATCTGTATTAAAAATCAAATTCTCATTTTAAATTCTAAATTTTAAAACTAAACTTATTTGTAAAATCTAAAATATTAGAATTTAAAATATACACAATTAATAGTATTTTAAATAGCTTTTATTAGTAATTTTTCATATTAAATTATGAAATTTAAATTATAAATTTCAAATACAAATTCTTATTTTAAATTCCATAATATTTAACATCAAAATAAATGAAATAACAACTAGAATATAAAAACTGCTGTTAAGAAACCTACCTTGATTTTTATAAATATAAGTAAGTATAAAGGTTAGAAAAACCTAGATTATGTTAAAACAAAGATAATGACTAATTATGTAATAAGGATACGAGAATAACTAAATGAAGTTTGTATCCGTCCCCTTCTAAGTAAAAATAAATCAGAATAAGTTTTTGAATAGAAAAAATCTATTAATTTTTAAATTTATTAAATGAAAACAGAAAAAATTACAAAGCAAATATTTGCCTTGTAAATCCACATTCTCAACCATTGCAACATTTTAAAATTGTGATAATAAAAACTTACTATTAGCTTTAAATTATAGATAAAAATATTTAAAGCCAAGAATTTTTTTACTCGCTAAAGTTAGATGAATTTTTATGGAATATATTGCTTAAGCTTGACTTAATATTATTTTTGCGAAACTCAAACTGCATAAAATATCATTAAAATATGATTTTAAGGACTTAATAAGATTAATTTAATTTTACCTATTTTGTAAAATTTAATAACGATTATACATATTTTTCGTGCATTAGTTTTTATACTTTAAAAGCTCTTTAAATTCCATTATAAAACTTTAACGATATTACAATCAAGTATTTTAAAAATTCGCCACATTTTGTATATGATATATATATTTACTACTTACATTTTTTAATGTTATTTTTACAATTTTAATTATAATTTTATTTGCTTTGCTAATAAAAAACACTTAAAACTCTAATCTTTTATATTTTTAAAATTAGTTTAAAATTTAATAAAATATATATTAACTTAAAAACTATGGAATTTAAAATAAAAGTTTATTTTTTAAATCTAATTTTAGCCAAACTACTATTTTATACTCCAAATAAATATATCTATAAATACCATAAAATCTAAAAAATTGAAATAAGAATTTCAAAACTTAATATAAATTGTAAAGAATAAATAAGATACCAATTATAAACAAGTAAAATTATTGAAATTCTTTTGATAAGTTATTTATATTAGTTAGAAAAAATCATTTTAATCTTAAATTTTATTTTGACTTTCATAATTTAAATTAGTATTTGCAAATTCCAATTTGCTTAAGATATATTTAGCAAAATCTTCACTATCATTTGGACATTTACACACATTATAATCACCTTTATACTGATGTCTATATTCAATATCTAATTCTAAAATAGTTTCAGAACAATCAATACAAAATGATAGTGGATATATTAAAACACTTTTATTGCCTAATTTATCTAATTCATCACTAAGTGCAGGTTCTAACCATTTTACAGGTCCTAATTTTGACTGATAAGCTAATTTAATTTCTTTAAAATCGTTTTGCAATTTATCCTTTAATATAGCAAAATGTTCTTTTATATGCTCTTCGTAAATATCACCCTTTTCTATAGTTTTTATCGGTAAAGAATGTGCTGATATTATCAAGCAATCAATATTTTTATATTTTTGTATCTCATTTAAAATAATATTATTATAAAGCTCATCTTGGTAAAAATAAGGTATTTCTTTTATACTGATTTTTTTATCAAAATTTTTATAAAAATCTTGCAAAGATGATGTAGTAGTGGTTATAGAATGATGTGGATATAAAGGAAATAGTATTATTTCATCATTATCTTTAAAATCATATTTAGCTAAGACTTCTTTAGCAAAAGGCGGAACATAAGTTGATATAAAATCAAAATGAAAATCTTTTTGCAAAGAATTTAATTTATCACAAAGAGATTTTTGGATTTTAGTTAAAGGACTTTTACCACCTATTTTATTATAATTTTCTTTCATAGATTTAATACGAAATTTTCTTATCATAAATGCTACAAGACTTCTTAAAAAATCTGATTTTATTCCCAAAATATTTGGGTCATTAAACATATTTTTTAAAAATACTTCACATTCATCAATTTGATTTACACCACCCATATTGAGTAAAAAAACATATTTCATATACAAACCTAAAATTATCCAAGTAAGATACTTGGATAAATATTATTTGTCTTCATTAAAAGAACCCAATTTGAGAATTTTTTGCATTCTTTTTGCAACCAATTCATCAAGATTTAATGGTTTTAGTTCTTCTATTTTTTCTAAAACATAATTTTGTATATTATTTGCAGTAATCTCTTTGTTTCTATGAGCAATGCCTTCTTCTATAATATCATCTATTAATCCTTGCTCATATAAATCATCAGCACTTATTTTCATAGCCTTTGTTGCAGCTTCACTTTTACTTGGGTCATTCCATAATATAGCAGCACAACCTTCAGGAGATATTACAGAAAACACTGAATTTTTAAGCATAGCTAATTTATCAGCTACACCTAAAGCTAAAGCTCCGCCACTTCCGCCTTCTCCAATTACTATAGAAATAATTATTGTTTTTAAAGCGCTTAATTCATATAAATTTGTAGCAATTGCCTCACTTTGACCACGCTCTTCAGCTCCTACTCCAGGATAAGCACCTGGAGTATCTACTAAAAATACAATAGGTATTTTAAATTTTTCAGCCATTTTAGCAAATCTTAAAACCTTACGATAACCCTCTGGATGTGGCATACCGAAATTTCTATGTAATTTATATTTTGTTCCACGACCTTTTTGTTCGCCTATTAACATTACTTTTTGCTCGCCAATATAACCAGCAAAACAAACTATAGCAGGGTCATCTCTAAATGCTCTATCTCCATGTAATTCATGGGCATTTTTTAAAATTATTCTCACATAATCAAGAGAATATGGTCTATCAGGATGTCTTGCTAGCTGTAGCTTTTGAAAATCACTTAGGTTTTTATAGGTTTTTGTTAATTCTTTTTCTAAATTCTTTTTTAAAATCTTAACTGCTTCTATATCGCCTTTAATATTAGCATTAATAATATCTTCATCTAATTGTTGAATATTTTTCTCAAAATCTAAATAAGCTGCCATCTTAATTAATCCAATTTTCTAAAAATCACTGAAGCATTCGTTCCGCCAAAACCAAACGAATTACTCATAGCTGTTTTAATTGTATGCTTTCTAGCCACATTAGGCACATAATCTAAATCACAATCAGGGTCAGGGTTTTTATAATTTATTGTAGGTGGAACTATACTATCTCTCATAGCCATTAGACAAATTACTGCTTCAATAGCACCAGCAGCACCTAAACAATGTCCTGTTTGACCTTTTGTAGAACTTACTAAAGGCATATCATCTTTAAACAATTCTTTCATTGCTGCTGTTTCATTTTTATCATTAGCTGGAGTTGATGTTCCGTGTGCGTTAATATAATCAATTTTAATTTTATTAGCAGAGCAATCAAATCCCTTTGCCATACATAAAGCTTTTTTCATAGCTCTTAATGGACCATCTAAAGCTGGAGAAGTTATATGATTTGCATCTGCACTTTCACCAAACCCTATAACTTCAGCATATATTCTAGCACCTCTTTTTTTAGCATCTTCATAATCTTCTAAAACAAGAGCAGCTGCACCTTCTCCCATAACAAAGCCATCTCTACTAGCGTCAAATGGACTACTAGCTGTTTCTGGAGTATCATTTTTAGTAGATAAAGCTTTCATTGAAGCAAATCCACCTATACCTACTGCACAAATAGCTGATTCAGCTCCAATTACTAACATTTTATTTGCTTGATTGCAAACTATTGTTTTATAAGCTTCGCCAATTGCGTGAGTTCCTGCTGCGCAAGCAGTTACACAAGATAAATTTGGACCTTTCAATTTATAATCAATTGAAGCCATTCCCCCTAGCATATTAACTAGAGCTGAAGGTATGAAAAAAGGCGAAATCCTGCTTGCGCCCTTTTGCAAACATACATTAGAATTTTTCTCAATATTAGGTAAGCCACCAATTCCTGCTGCACTTACTACTCCAAATTCATCTAAATCAACTTCACTAATCACGCCATCAACCATTTTAAAATTAGCATCACTTATAGCTTCTTTTGCAGCGTGTAATCCAAGTTGAATAAATCTATCAGCTTTTTTAACATCTTTTGCATTTAATACTGTTAAAGGATCGAAATCCTTAACTTCTGCGGCAATTTTAACACTTAAATCACTGGTATCAAAAAGAGTAATTTCTCCAACACCGCTTTTTCCATCACAAATCGCCTTAAACGAACTTTCTTTATCAAGCCCAAGGGCATTTATCATTCCAATGCCAGTTACTACTACTCTTCTCAATTTAAATCCTTATTGTTTTTTTGCTTCTATGTATTTTACTATATCATTAACTGTTGCGATTTTTTGACCATCTTCATCAGGAATAGAAATATCAAATTTTTCTTCTAAAGCCATAATTAATTCAACTACATCAAGTGAATCTGCACCTAAATCTTCAATAATTTTAGCATCAGGTGTAATACTAGCTTCATCAGCTCCTAATTCTTCTACAATAACTTTTTTAACATCTTCAAAAATAGACATTTTTTTCTCCTAAAATAAAATTAAACTCGTATTCTTACAAAAAAGTGTAAATAAATTACACATACATTCCGCCATTAACTTTTAAAATCTCACCTGTAATATAACTAGAATAATCACTTAATAAAAACGCAACTGCATTTGCAACTTCGCTAGGTTTACCAAATCTAGCAAGTGGAATTGATTTATAATAAGTTTGTTTAATTTCATCGCTTAATACATCTGTCATATCACTTTCTATAAATCCTGGAGTAATTGCGTTATAACGAACTTCTCTACTAGCTGCTTCTTTAGCAAAAGACTTAGTCATAGCAATAACTCCACCTTTACTAGCAGAATAATTTACTTGACCTGCATTTCCCATCTCACCAACAACTGAACTAATATTTATAACACTACCAAAACGCTTTTTACTCATCACTTTAAATGCTTCTTTACAACCTATAAAAGTTGAATTTAAATTAGCCTTTATAACATCATCAAAATCAGCTTCGCTCATTCTTAAAACTAATTTGTCTTTTGTAATTCCTGCATTATTTACTAAATAACTTAATTCTCCATCGCAATCAATTATTGTTTTAATAGCATTTGTAAAATCACTTTCACAACTTGCATCAAAACAAATAATTGCTGCTTTACCACCGTTTTTTTCAATTTCTTGTTTTAAATTCTCTGCAAGTTCAGGTTTTGAACGATAATTAATCCATACTTTTAGACCAAATCCCGCTAAAACTCTAGCTATTTCAGCACCAATGCCTTTAGATGCACCTGTAATCAATACATTTTTTCCACTAAATTTCATATTTTCTCCTAGTCTTTAATGATAATATCCGAGTGATTTTTTTCTAAAAAATTATCTTCATAATCTTTTAAATCTTTTTTAAAATCTTTTGATTTTCTCATAACGAAGGCATAATACAATATTAAAGAAAACAAAATTATCCCCGCACATATTTCATAAATCCTAGAATGCCCGTAACTAGGCTCAATCAAACCTAACAAATAAGGACTAATACCCATTCCAACATCTAAAGCTATAAAAAATGTTGAATTTGCTAAGCCCATTTTCTCTTTAGGAGATAATTTTATAGCAAGTGATTGAAGACTTGAAGTAGCGTTTCCATATCCTAAAGCACAAAAAATAGCCGATAAATACATCATTAAAGAATTGTTTGTATAAGCTAAAATTATTAAACTTGCTACATAAAACAAAATAGAAGGAACTATTACATAATCCGCACCTATTTTATCAAATACTTTACCTGAAATTGGTCTTGAAAAAACACTAATACAAGCATAAAATACAAAAAATAATGAACCTGCTTCAATTAAATTAAGCTCTTTTGAATAAGAACTTATAAAAGCAATAATTGCTCCATAAACAAAACCCATACAAAATACGACATAAGCAACACCCAAAACCGATTTTTCAATGTAATTAAAAATTGAAAAAGATTTTTTAACGTGATTTATCTTATGTTTTCTAAATCTTTTAACTTTTATTACTACACTTGAAATTAATGCTATTAATATACTAATCAAAGAAATTATAAAACATAAATTAAAATTATTTTTACCCACTAAATATACTGCTAAAAATGGTCCAATAGCAGAACTTAATACAATACTAACTGCATAATATCCTATACCAATTCCTCTTTTATTGCTAGGCACTAGTCTAGCTACTGCAGCACCACAAGCACAAGAGCATGCACCATAGCACATACCAGCAAGCAATCTTGATAATATTAATTCAAAATTAGTTGATAAAAACAAGTAATATAAATTAGGTATAAAATACAAAACTAAACTAATAATCATAACTTTTTTTATGTTTATATTATCAATAATTGAGCCAAAATAAAGTCTTGATAATAGTGCTCCAATTACAAAAATACCATTAGCAAGACCTGCTATTGCTGTGCTAGATTGTAATATAGTTTTTGCAAAATCTGTAGAAGCAATCGTAGTGATAAAAAACACTAAACAAATAACAAAATTAATAATAAAAACACAAATAAAATTCTTATTCCAAATATTATACTTTTTGGATAATCCCATAAAAACTCCTTATAATTTTTTATTGATTTTATCAAGCATATTAATGAACAATCCAAATTCAGCATAATCTAAATCATCACAAATTTGCTTTTCGTAATTAGAAATTAAAATATTTGCATCAAAAAACAATTCCTTGCCTTTTAAACTAAGTGAAATGATTTTTTCTCTTTTATCATTTGAGCTTGAAATTTCTAAATAATTTGCTTTTTCTAGTTTCTTACAAATCCTAGACGCAATAGCCTTATCCATCTGATAAAACTCGCAAATCTCACTTAAACTAGCACTTTTTGTTGAGCTAAGATAATAAAACACTCTCCAATCAGTCGCATTAATATTAAATGGCTTTAAAATTTCATTTACTTTACTGATGATTTTTCTATTTGCATAGGTAATTTTTTTAAAAAACATGTTATTCCTAATAGTTGATAAAGTCAATTAAATTAGATTTTATAATTAAATTTGTAAATTGTCAATAAATTAGCTTTATTTTGCTAAGCTTAAAATAAAAAAAGGATACAAATGATTATATTTTTTGATTTAGATGGAACTTTAATCGATTCTACCCAGCCAATAATTACTAGTCTTAGAAAAGCCTTAGAAAGTTATAATTTTAATTTAAGTGATGAATATATAAAAACATTAATTGGAATGTCTACTGAAGGAATGTTTGAAACAATAGGAGTGCCAAAAGAGCAAGTTGCTGATATAGTTAAATTATATAGACAAAATTATAAAATATATTATAAAGACGGAACTAGTCTTTTAAATGGGGCAAAAGAAGCAGTAAAACTTGCTAGTAAAAATGCTAAAGTAGGATTAGTAACTACAAAATCTGTTTATTTTGCTAAAGAAATTTTAAAAGATTTTGATATTTTAGATGACTTTAGCGTAGTTGTGGGTGGTGATGAAGTAAAATACTGCAAACCAAATCCAGAACCAATTTATAAAGCACTAAGTCGTTTAAAAGGCTCTGAAATGCTTGAAATTAACGAACTTAAAAAAGAATTTGACTTTAGTAAAATTTATATGATAGGAGATACTTTAAACGATACAGAAGCTGCTAAAGCTGCCGGAGTGAATGCTTATGTAACTTTATTTGAATACACAGATATGAATACTCTCAAGCAAAGTTGCGATAAAATATTTACAACCCCACTTGAATGCGTTCAAGATATTTTAAAAAAATAAATATTATAAAGTAAAACTAATTTAATAAAAAAATTAGTTTTACATATATCAATAAATTAGAATGAAATTTGAAAAATTTATTTTAATTTTAGCTATATAAAATATTCATTATTACCACTTAATTAAACCTATTGTTTAATAAGGACTATTATATCTGTATAAAATATAATATTTTGATATTTATAATATATTTTAGTGCAATTAAGTATCCATACATACATTAAAAATACTATAAAAATTACTGCTATAATTAATTAAGATAATAATTACTAATTAAATTAATTTATATTAAAAATAAATTATTATACTCCTTGTCTATAAAACACACAATCTATTTAATACTTTTAATTAAAAAACATATAGAAATTATTGTCTTTTAAAAATTGCTTTAAAATTTTTATCACTTAATTGATAAGAATCAAGCAACTCAAGAGATTTTACCATATGCAATGTGCCTTTTTTATATTTTTGAAAATGTTCGGAATTAATATGTTTATTATAAGATTCTTGGTCTTTATAAATTTCTAAAATATTAATTATATTATTATTTTTTACAAGCATCATTGGATAAATAGATATTACACCCTTTTCTTTTTCAATTGAAGCTTCAGCAACTTCTTTTGCAATAACAAGGTATTCATCAAGATACTCTGGATAAACTTCAACAACAGAAATTCTAACCAACATTTTATTATTAATATTATCATCAGCATAAATATTAGAAGATAATCCAAATAACGATAAAATTAAAGCTAATATTTTTTTCATTTTTCAACCTTTCAATTTTTTAAACCAAACAATATACTATAAATACATAAACTATTCCCCACCATAAACCACTAATCCATTAAATACTAAAAACACCA
>NZ_JACGAV010000014.1:0-44406 GCF_020137645.1 Campylobacter sp. RM12637 | reverse complement strand
GAATTTGAAATAGAAATTCGGAATTGGGAAAAAGGGGTGGAAATATCGGTATTTAGGTGCTTTTAAGCTAAAACACAAAATTCGCTCACATTAAAAAAATAAACGCTTTAAAAACTTTCAAAAATGCTTATCTTGTTTCATAAAAAATAGTTGGCAAGTTAAAAACTTGCCTTGTATAAAAAAGGATAAAAGATGATTTGGTATTTAATAAAATTTGAAGTTGCTTTAATGGTTTTAATGTGTTTAACACTTATAATCTTAGATAAATATGCATCAAAAGAAAATCAACTATCTAAAAATAAAATTAAGGTTTATATTTTGTGTGTTGTAGGACTAATTTATCTTATAAAATGTGTTTAAAGGACAAATAATGAAAATTATTGATACTTGGATATTAGTGGCTATGGTTTTAATATGTTTTTGTGTTGTTGTTTTGACTTACGAAGACTATAAAAAAGCCTTAGCTAGTGGTAATGAAAGAAGGATTGATAAAGACAGAAAAGATTTAAAAGAAGCAATAGCTATATTATTTGTAGCGATAGTTTGCTTTATTTTAGGGTTTTTGTTTTTTTGATAGGTGCTTGGCAAAGGCTAGAAACTTGTTGTTTAAAAAAAATAAGGATAGAAAATGGTAAAGGTAAAGTTAAAGTTTAAAACTGATGAAGAAGAATTAAAAAAATTGGCAAGTGAATATAATTTAGCAGATAAAAAAGCGTTAAAAGCTATAGAGATTTATTGCTTGATAGAAAAATTACTTCCTAATGAGTTTGTTGTAGAAGGTAAAGGAATTTTTGGGATTAATAATACAATACTAACATTGCAAGATGAAATAAAGTTCGTAGAATTAATGGCTGTAGATCTTCATAATGCGTTTAATGTATTTATGAGTGATGAACTTATAAAAAGATTTGAACAAGAAGAAAGCTTTTATAAGTATTTTGAAGCTAAAAATATGCTAGGAGAATTTTCTACAAGGCAAATAGCTATGATATTTTGTATGTGTTTTTATAGATTTTATTCTTATTTAATAGCAAGGCGTGAAAATAAGTCAACTAATATTCGTAATTTGAATGAGATAGTTGATAATGATTTAGGTTTTGGTAGATTTGATTTGGGTCTTGTATTTGAAGAACTTAATATAGAACGAGAAAATGAAAAAAGAAGTCATCACAGATATTATGAAGTAGTACAAAATAAAGAATTATACTACAGCACGATTTGTAAGCTGATATTTAAAAGGATTTTTTGTGAAATTGAAAAAACGCAAGAAAAACAGCAAATTGTAAATGAAAATAATACTGATATAATACGAGAATCACTACTTAAAGGTTTTTTTTAAAGGAGCGTTAATGGATATAGTAATTATGTATTTATTAGGTGGATTAGGTTATCTTTATGCTGCTTTTAGATGTCGTAAGGATAAGATAGATTTTTTAGTTTTACTTATATTTGCGATATTTTTTATCGCTGCAGGAATTAAAGAAATATTAGCTGCTTATTGATTAGTTTTGAACCACCGAGTTTTTCTCGGTGGTTGCTTATTTTGTAATTCTCCCCTTTATTTTAATGTTTTTTAAAAATCACAAAGGGGCGATTATTGTTTAAATTATTTAAAGGAAAAAGTATGAGAATAGAAGAATTGATAAAGAAATTAGTTGCATTACAAAATGCTTATGGAAACTACAAAGTGTTTTTAAAAGAAAACGAGAATAGTATAAGAATAATAGAAGATATTGTGCTTGAAGAAGCAATACTAATGATTGATGATGAAAAAGTAGGAAATCATAATTATTTCCTAATTGGCTGAAAGGGTAAAAATGAAAGATTTTCAAATGATTTTGGAATTAAAAGAATTATTAATTAAAACATTTCAAGGTAGTAAAGATATATTTCCTACAAGACCATATGACACTATCATTGTTGCAGGACTTATTAGGGTTTATAAATCTAAAACAAGGGCAAAAACATTAAATATCTTTTTAAAACATTGGATAAAGACTTCACTAGATGATTTATATAAAGATAATTTTAAAGTTGTATTACAAAATCATAAAGGTTTTATATGCTTTAAAGAAGTAGCCTTGCATTGTATGAATGAAACTAAAAGGATAAAAGATGTTTCCAAATAGAGATTACGAAAATATAGAAAAATTTATTAAGGATTTAGAAGAAGCAGGAGCTGATGGCTTTTTCTTCAGCCATATAGATGAAATAGTGTGTCACAAGATAAAACAGGATATTTATTTTAGTTATTTATCTAATATTTTAAATATTAAAAGCTATACCCCTATGAATATCAAACTAGCCTACAGAAAGCTTGAAGAAAGCAAAAGGCAAGAAGTATTTAGCGGACTTATTGCTTATTTAAAATCTACTTATTTAGATTTTAAAAGAGAAAAAATCCAATTGATAAGTAAAAAACAACTAAAAGAAGTTATTGAGTATTGGGAAAAAATAGGGAAAGTTTATGGATATGACTATGCTGACCCAAGACTTTTAAAATCAGGTAAAGATAATTACTTTTTTGAAAATGAAGTAATAAAGCGTATTTTAAGAACAGATTGTTTGCAATTGAGATTTTTATTAGATTATACAAATAGAGATAGAACAAGGGTTGAATTTTTAGAAAATTATTGGGTAAGGCATATTAAAGAGAATGAAACGCCTTATGAATTAGTCGTTAGAGTAATAGAAGAAATCAACCAAATAAACAAGTATTTTGAATTTGTTTGGGATAAGGATGAGTGATGAGAGAATTAAAAGATTTAAAAGATTGGTGGATAGAACATTATAAAAAGCAAATTGATGAGCTAAAAAAGATTAGAAAAAACAAATTATATAGCCAAAAAGAAAAAGAAGTTTCTTCTATAGGAGCTGAATTTAATGCGTATGAAGGTTGGTTTTATTTTGATATTGGAGCTAAGTTTAAACTAATACCTTTACAAAACGACCTATACCATAAAATAAATAGCTTAGATAGTAAAATTAGAAAAGAGTTTGCTTATGAGTTCATAACAAAAGTCTTAAATGGCTATATTTTAAGTGGCATTGTAGAACCGATGAGTAAAGAGCTAGTTGACCCATTTGAATGGAGCTTTTGTTTTGGCTATATTGATAAAAAAGAGCCACAATGTATTAACTTTTTAGACTTTTATGGTGTAAATGATGCAGAGCGTTTGGTGGAAGAAGTTGGGTGCAAAAAATACAACGAGCTTACAGATATGGATGCTGGATATATCAATAGTATGAGTGATTTTTCAGCGTTACTTATTTTAACAGATAGCAAAACCGCGAGTGAATTTATAAAAGATTTTTTAAAAAGGATAAAAAATGGTTAGTAAAGGTTTTTGTGAAAGAGCAACGATGGTTGATAGTGAAATCATTTGCGATAAGGATTTAGATTTAGAAGCTTTAGGACTTTATAGTTTTTTGGTGTTTTTAAGCAATATAAGCGAACCTATAAATCTTTATAAGATAGCAAAAAGCAGAAATATAGATTTTAAAAAACATTATAAAACACTAAAAAGACTTGAAGAAAAAGGATATATAGAATTACGAGACTTAAGAAATATCCTTGCCAAAGAAAGCCTTAATAGTAACGATAAGTTTGAGAATATCGTAGTTAAAGTTCATAATATGTATAGTAGAAAAAGACCACAATTAGGAGAATGATATGGAGCTTAAAGAATTTATAAAGCAGCTTAAAGCCGAGATTGATTGTGTAAATACAAATCCTAAGCTTTATTTTTATATTGAAAATTACGGAATAAAAGCTGAAATTAAAGAAATAAAAGCTTTTAGCGAAAAAGCAATAGATATAAAGCTAATAGCAGAAGAAGTTTAGAAAGGAATAAAATGTTAGAAAGATTTAAGAGATTATTGGAGATAGCAAAAAATGATGAAGAGTTTAAAAAAGAGTTGGCTGATTGCTTAGATAAGGCAGAAACTACTAAAAACCTTAAGTATTTTCAATATGGGCTTTATAGCGATGAAGAAATAGAGCAAATATCACAAAAAATTTTAAGAGCAGATTTAATGTATAAGCTAATTCCTAATAGTATAAAACTACTTAATAATGAGCTTAGTTTTGCTTTTGATGTATCTAGTGATAAGATATTTTTAAAATACGATGTGAAAAACTATAGACCTATTGATTTAGATATTGTTTTTGATGGACACCCAGATACAAACGAAGAAGATAAAAAAAGAGTAAAGGATTTAACTTATAAAAAGATATGGAATGAACTACGTATAGAAGAAAACAAAGCATTATGTAGTAAAGTAATATCGCTTGCAAAAACGCAAGATTTTCAAACAAAACAAGCAATTTCTAAAACAAAACTAGATGAGTTATTAGAAAAGCTTGATGAAACTATTGAAAGTGTAGATTGTATTCCACACAATAGTGTAAATTCGGTATCAGGCGATTGCAGTGATATAGTTGATGAATTAGAAGAATTAAAAACCGAACTTAAAGATTTATTTACAATAAAACTGATTTAACACACACCCAAATTCCCCTTATTTAATAATGTTTTTTTATAAAACACCCAAAAGGGCGAGTATTGTTTAAAGAAAGGAAAAAAAGATGACTTATGAAGAATTAAAAGAGATTAAGCAAAGGCTTGATAAGTGGAGAGAGCAAAGGTATTTAAGTTATGAAAGTCAGCAAAAAGGCTTCGTGCCGAATATCCTAGATGAGCTAAGAGAGTATTATCTAGCAAAAGATGACGATGAAAGGGTCGCTGAATTATGCGATATAGTAATTTATTGTTTAAATGTAAAAGAGTTAGAAGAGTTTGGGTTAAGTAATAAGCGTGCTGCTTCGCTAAGACATTTGATAGATAATCTAGCAAATATGATAAGCACAAAATACACAGGACTTGAGCTTGATTTTAAAAGCGAGTTAGCATTAGCTAGTATTGAAGGACTTATTGAAGTTAGTATAAGAATAATTCAAAGAATGAACTATAACCCTTATGAATGCCTAAAAGAAAAGGTAAAAGAGATAGAAAGCAGAAGTGGTAAATATGATGAGAGTTTAGGTAAGTTTATTAAAGATTTTGGAACTTATACAAAAGAAGAAGCAAAAGAATTAATCATTAGTTTTTATTACGCTTGGGAAGAAGATGATATTAAATACGATAAAGAAGATGAAGATTATTTTTATTTCATTATCACAACAGAAAACAATCGTATTGAAAAAATCAAAAAATGGCATAAAGCTAAGATGATTAAATGCTTAGCATAGATGAATATCTAAAAGCAAAAAATATAAAAAACCCACAATTAAAAAAATCATACGATTTACTAATTAGCTATGAGCTAACTCATAAAAAGTTTAGCAAGGCTGATTTTTTAAATGAGCTTTATATTTTTTGCACCACATTAAAACAAAACAGGTTTTTAAAAGAACGCTACATTCAAGCGTTTTTTTTAATTAATGAAATTGAAAAGAATTTAAAACAAAATTAGAAAGGAAAAACAATGAAACGACACCCAATTTTGAATAGTGATTGTTCTCATTACGACAATGAGAGCGAACCTACGATTTTACAAATACAAAAAGAATTAACCTTAGATGAATTAATCGGCTTTTGCAAAGGCAATGTTATAAAGTATAAAAAAAGATATGGCAAAAAAGAAGGGGAGAATTTAGAAAATAATATAGATAAACAAACTACATATAGGTATGGAGCTTTATTTTATAAATTATTTAAAAGTTTTAAAGCTAATTCAGAAGAACAAGAGATTTTAACTAAGATTTGGAATGCAAATATAACCGAAAAAGAAGCAAGAGATTATTTGGCTAAAAATAAAGCCGCTGCAGAAAATAAAAAAATGTGTTATGTAATTGTTTGCGATATTTTAGAGTATTTATTAAGGAGCTAAAATGCAAGAGTTAAAAGATATTTTTGATTTTTTAAATCAAATGGATTATGAAACGCTTTTTAAGAACTTAAAAGGCATAAACGATAAAGATTTACAAGAAAAGCTAAGAAAAGAAATCAATATTAATTTTAAAACCAACGCTGATTTATCTTATGAAGAATTAAGGCTATATGGATACAGAAAACTTACTAAACCTGAAGCGTTTTTACAAATAAAAAACGCCTTAGAAAAGTTCTACAAAAGTAAAGAGCTAAAGTTTTATATCTATAAAGAAAACAAACAAATTTGTTTAAATGATTTAGATGTTAGCAAAAGCTTTTTTGCTTGGTATGTTGAAAATACTAAGCCACAGATTTATTTTGAATACAAAAATAAAGAATATAACTTAAAAATATACGATGTATATTTTTATGATGTTTTGCTAGGCAATAAAACAATCCTAGAGCTTGAAGCGAATAAGGTTTTTGGTAAAAAAATGAGCGAATGCTTATACGAATTAAACAAAATAAAAGAAAGGCTAGATAATGAGTTTTATAAATAATTTTGAGACAAAGCAAAAGCTTGTAAATATAGAAAATGGCATTAATTCGCTTAAAAACAAAATAAACACAAGCGTTGATTTAAGCGAAGTTTTAAACAAATTAACAAGTATTGAAGCAAGATTAGAAAGGATAGAAAATGAGCTTAGAGAAGCTATCAAAAAACCTACAAATATATAGAGAGTATTTAAAACTAAGTGAATTATTAGATTTTAATCACGAAGCTTTTAACAATATTAAAAAAGAATTTAATGCAGGAGATATGAGAACTTTAATAATTAGGCTAAAAGATATGATTGATAAGATAGAAAGAATATTTTATTATAAAAAATGCTTAGAAAAAATAGCCTACCCTAAGTTTATACAAGCATTGAATAACTTAGATAAAAAGGAGCTAGAAAAGTTTTCACAAAACACAAAGCATTTTTTAGCTTCTAAAAGCGTAAAAACAAAAGATATTAAAAAACATTTAGCTTACGATTTTAAATATGTTTTAAAAGATACTGCATTGTTGCAAGATTTAAAAAACTTGTTAGTCTTAATTTAATCCCTTTTTTTGACAAGTAAGTAAAAGTCCTTTTCACATTAAAAATAAAAAGGATAAAAAATGGTAACACTTAATTTAGTAGGAAGAATAGTAAAAGATGTAGAGCTTTTTAATAAGCAAAGTGGATTAAATGAAGATGTATTTTATACAAATAATACAATAGCGATTGAAATAAACGGCGTAGATAGAAGTAAAACAAAGCCTGAATACACTCAAACACCATTATTTTTTAATTTTGTTTTATTTGGTAATGAAGCAAAAAACTTTAGCAATTGGGCTAGTAAAGGTCAAAGAATAGCAATTGTTGGTGAGTGGCAAATAGACTATTATACTGACAAGAACGGAGAACAAAGAAGCCAAGACACTATAAAAGTATTTAAGTGGCAATTGTTAGATAAGCCGCAAGAAAAACAAGCACAAACAAGGCAAACAAACTACACGCCTAAAGAAAAACCAGCCATTCAGCAAAGCGAAGAAGAAAGCGAAGTTCCATTTTAATAAGGAGAAAAAATGACAAAAAGCAATTTAAATTACATAATAAACGAGTTAAAGCTAATTGCTAATTTTATCAAAAAAAACGATTTAGCTAATTATCACTCAAGCCTAGTTAATTTATATATTTATATATACAAATTAAAGGGTAAAAAACTTGAATATATATTTATTTTGCTTTTGCCAAAAATTGCATTACTTATTAAAACAAACGCTGAAGTTTTTGAGAACAAATTAGAGTTACCAAGGAGAGTTTATATCAAAAAATGCCTTGAAATCCTAGAAGAACTTATAAAAGATTGTGAATTTAGAAAAGAGTATAAATGAGAATTAATTTAATAAATTACGGAATTAGTTCGGTAGTTAGGATAAGAAATGATAAGCAAAAAATATTAGCTAGTTATAGCTTTTTTAACAACGATGAGCTAATAGATGATACAGGAAGAGTTGTGAGTTTTAATGCTAAAGCAAAAAGATTTTATGAAGAATGCTTATTAGCAAACTCGCTAAATGAAATAAAAGAAATTGCAAAAAAATATACATAAAATTTTATGTATTTTTATATGTATTTTAAGGAGTAAATATGAGTGATAAAGAAAGATTATTAGAAATATTATTAAAAGTTTGTAAGGATGAAAACATTAACTTTCTAGCAGTTAATGATATAAGATTAGTAAAAGATAAATTATATCTTAATGAGCTAGAAATTGACCCAAACGCAGTGCTGTATCTTGATTACGCAAGATTGTTTGCGAAGATTAATGCAAGAGTTAGCATTATTCAAGCACTAAATATCGCAATAAAAACTGATTGCGATACTTACAAAGAACAAAGACTATTAATCCACGAAATTTTAAAAATAGCAAGTGAGAGCAAATTATTTAGTGAGCTTGAACTAATGCAGCTTAGCCTAAGCGCAAAAGATAAATGCGATGAGTTGTTAATAAAGGAGTAAAAATGAATAATGAAGAAATATTATTAAATAGCATAATTCAAATAAAAAAAGCGTTTTTTGAAACAAAAGAATTTTTAAACGATAAGGTTTGGGAAGATTTGATAAATAAAAAAGTTTACGAGTTAATTTGTAAAATCGTAGAAGATGGTAAGCAAATTGACTTGGTTACTCTTGTGCTTTACGCACAAGAGTTAAAAGTAGAGCAAGTAATTGATAGGATTTATTCAATTACTAGCACAGAACCTACGCTTAATTATTTAGATTTTGCAAAAAATCTAAATAAAAAAGAATGCTTAAAAGCTCAAAACGACCTAGCGTTAAAACTACTTGACGCTAGTAAAAATGGCAATCTATTAAGTTATGAAGACATTATAAATCTAATCAAAGTTCCAAAAACGATGATTTATAAAACAGCAGCTGATTTGTATTATGAAATGAGCGAAGAAATAAAAACAATGACCTTGTATCCGACAGGAATTAGCGTTATTGATAGGTGCTTTAAAGGTGGCTTTCAAACAGGTGGTCTTATTTTAATAAACGGAGAGCCTGAAGCAGGAAAGAGTATGTTTGGCTTACAAGTAATAGAGCATATTGCAAAAGCTAAACACAGAGCTGCTTATTTTTGTTTTGAGTTTTTAAAAAGAGACTACATTCAGCTAAAAATGAATGTAGATAACAATCTACAAATGCAAGAAAACGCACAAGAAAAGCCAAAAATCATAACACCATTTTACAAGAGTGAGAGCTTTAATAATTTATTTGTAATTGATGAAGATTATGGGCTTGATGATATAGCAATGCATATTAGAAAACTTTATGAAGAACATAATGTAAAGTTCTTTTTGATTGATAGTCAAATGAGAATAGAAACCCACACAGCAAGAAGCCTTGAAGAAGAAGAAAGCCGCAAATTTAGCACCCTTGCAAAACTAGCACATAGTTTAGATATTTGTATAATCTTAATAGTTCAGACGAGTAAGACAGATACGCAGACTCCTGCTGGGACAAAGAAAGGAGCTCACGAAGCAAAAATAATAATTCGTATTGAAACAGAAAAAGTTAATAAAACAATAAAGCCAACTGAAAGATATATCATCGTTCAAAAGAACAAACAAAGTGGAGCACACGATAAATACCACGTTGAATTTAATCCGAACACTTGTAAGTTTGGAGAAAGAATTATTGATAAGAATAAGGTTGTTTATAAGGTAGAAGATTTATGAACCTACAAGAGCTAAAAGATACATTAAATATTTTTGATATTGCAAATTCGCTAGGGCTTAATGTAGCAAAAAATGGCACTAGATTTTGGACGCAGTGTCCATTTCACGCTGATAAAAACCCTAGTTTTATTTTAAATGCTGATAAGAATTTTGGCTATTGCTTTACTTGTAATGCAAGTGCTGATGCTTTTAAACTCGTAATGCATATAAAAAATTGTGATTTTAATAGTGCTTGTGAATATATCGCAAGTTATTACAATACTACTTATGAGAGTAAAAGTTCAAGTCAAAATCAAGAAAAATATGAGCGTTTAGAAAAGGCTTTAAATACTTATCAAAACGCACTCAATGATGAATGCAAAGAATATTTAAAAAAGCGTGGAATAAATGAAGAAAGCATAAAGACTTTTAAGCTTGGGTTTGGACTAAACTATGCTAAAAAAGAAGATGAACTAAAGCTTCATCTTTTTAATAATCGCTTAATAATTCCTATTTTTAATAATGCAAAATTAGTTGGATTTGGTGCTAGAAGCCTTGAGAAAAATCCAAAAATAAAATACATTAATTCCCCTGAAAGCGTGTTTTTTAAAAAATCACAAATTTTATTTGGGCTAAATGCGAATTATATTAAAAAGCAAAATAGCGTAATTATTGTAGAGGGGTATTTTGATGTGATATTAGCTCATCAAAAAGGCTTTAAGAATGTAGTTGCAACGCTTGGCACTGCATTAAATGATTTTCATATAAAAAGGCTTAGCAATCTAACAAATAATATTATATTTTTGTTTGATAACGATAATGCTGGAATACAAACTAGCCTAAAAGTTGCAAGAACTTATATAAATAATGAGTTTTGCAAGATTGGAATAATTGATTTTAAAGGTTGTAAAGACTTAGGAGAATTATTATTAAAAGATAGTGAATGTTTAAGCCGCATAAAGACAAAAGAATTAGCATTGTTTTTATGTCAAAACGAAATGCTAAAATATGTAAAAGGCGAAAATAATATAAATATTATTAATAATATTAAAAGCATATTAGAGCAAGTAAGCTCAAACTATCTAAAGAGCTTTTATAGAACTAAAATATGCGAAACTTACAATTTAGATATAAAGTATTTCGCTCTTAGTGTAAAAAGCGAAAAGCCTACAACTACACCTAATATAAAACAAAAAAGCGAAATAGAAGCAAGTATTTTAAATAAATGTTTAGAAGATAAAAATCATTTAGAATACACGAAAACTTATTTAAAAGAAGTGCATTTTTTAGATTTTTTTGATAGTGCTAGAAAAATCTTTACAAATCAAAGCTTAGATGAGAGCGAATTAGCAGAAATTAGCATTTATGCTAATAAAGAAAGTAACTTGGAGTTTTTAATCGGTTATAAATTAAAAGATTACTCACAATGGCTAATAAAAGAAATAGCCACAAATAAAAGTTTAGATACTTTAAATAAAGCAAAACAAATTCAAAAAATCCAAGAAGATATAAAAAAACTAAATGCAAAGGTAGGACTAAATGCTAGATAAATATAATGTGCTACAAGCAGAACTTATAAAAAGAGAATTGGCTAAAAAGAACTTAGTGGATTTTATGCGATATAAGTTTGAAAACTTTTATAATAAAAAGTTTAATGACTGCTGGTATTACGGCTATATTGCTGAATACTTAAAAGCTTGTATGTTAGGTCAAATTGATAGGCTTATAATAAATGAGCCACCATCACACGGAAAAAGCGAACAAATAGTAAAATCATTCGTTCCATTCGTATGGCTAAATGACCCTAGCTTTAAGATTATTTATACAACTTACGGAGCTGATTTAACAAAAGATGGTGGCTTAAGTGTAAAGACTTTTATTAATTCTAAAGTATATCGCAATTTAGGTGCTGATTTTAAGTTAGTAAGTGATGAAATATTTAATATTACAAATGATAAAGGTGGTAGAATGTTTTCAACTACTACTGGTGGAGCTGTTACAGGCTTTCATTGTAATGCTTTAATTATTGATGACCCATTAAAAGCAGCTGAATGCTATTCGCAAACGGCTAAAAACAATGTAGAAGAGTATTACACAGGCTCACTTTTATCTCGTTTAAAAAATGATGAAGCAAATTTCGTTGTAATTATTATGCAACGCTTAGCCGTAGATGATTTAGTAGGTAGATTAAAGGACAAAGATGGCTTTCATCATATTTGCTTACAAGCTTTAAATGAGCGTAAGACTTATTATTTTATGCCAAACGAAAAAAGAATTACGCATTCAATAAATAATGATGAAGAATTAGAGCTTTTTTATGAAAGAGAAGAACAAGAAGCCTTAAACCCATTTTTAAAACCTGTAGAAAAATTACTAAGAGATAAAGAAGAAATGGGCGAAGTAGTATTTAATACCCAAATGCAACAAGACCCTGTAATTACTGAAGCAGGATTTTTTGAAAAAGAGAAATTATCTTACATAAATGATTTTGATATGCCTAGCCAAAACGACTACATTATAATAGATAGCGCAGAAAGCACTTCTAAAACGGCTGATGATAGAGCAATAGTGGCAAGTGGTATAAGCATAAATGAAGATAATCAAACCTTGCTAATCGTAAAAGATATTCTTCACGGCAAGTGGGAATTAGAAGACTTTTGCGAGAATGCAATTACAATGATGTTACGCTATCCAAATGCACCTGTTTTTATTGAGTTAGCTGGTGGTGGAATAACTTTTCATAGAGAATTACAAAAATACATAAATAAAAAGAATACCGAGTTTAGGCGTGATGGTAAAGCTATTTTAACAAATATTGTTCAAGGCTTTAAGCCAATTACTAAAGAAAGTAAAAATCATCAAATCCAAGCTTTAGCCCCACTTTATAATACAGGCTTTTTAAAATTCAAACACACTTGCTTAAATAAAGAACAAGCGATTAAAGAATTACTAGCATTTGACCCTAGCAAAAAAAATAATACAGATAATGTAATTGATTGCATAGCTAAAATGCTTATTCTAGATGGAGTTTATCCACTAGATAATAATAATTCAAAAAATACTTTAAGCGATATTAGTTATAGATATAAAAGGGGGTGGAGAATATGAATAAAAAAGAATTAAAAATCCAAGCAAGGACATATTATGAAACGCATTTATGCAGTGTAAAAGATGTAGCAAAAGAGTTCAATATAAGCGAAAAAACGCTTTATTATTGGATTAAAAATGAAAATTGGGAGCAAGCAAGCGTGGGTGTAAATGTAGATAGAAATGAACTCGTGCAAGGTGCAATAATGAGCCAAATAGACGCAGCAAAACAAAATGTAAAAAATGAACTTATAACACAATTTGAGAATAAAAAGTGTCTATTTGATGAAAGCATAATAGATACTACAAGCGATGAAATACTACTCACTGCTATGAGTTCAAAAATGATAGATAAAACACTAGTTGAGTATATGTATATGAGCAAGGCAAGTGCAGTGAAGTTATATAAACACGCCACAAGTTTAAAGGAACAAAAAGAAGTAATAAATGCCCTTGCAACTGCTGCAAGTATAGCTGAAAGTGTCAAAAAGTGCATTCACGGAAAAGATGTGCCAAGTATCGCAATCCAGCTAAATAATAACAATATTTTAAGTAGTGAAAACCTAGCAGAGCTTAGTAGTGATGAACTTAGGAGAATGTTAAATGAAATCAAGAAGCCCGAGATTTAGTATAGATAAAAAAGTCTTAAATGATTTAAAAATTACTGCTAGATATTATGGAGTTAGTATCTCGTATTTGTGCGAGTTAGCGATTGATTTTTACAAAGGAAAAGAATATGAAAGAAAATTACAGAAAAAGTTGCATATTTTATATGCAAAAAAACAAGTTAAAGAGCTTAAAAAGACTTGCGAAGAGCAAAAATACTTCAAAAAGCAAGATATTAGAGGTATCGTTGCGACAATTTTTAGCGAATTTGAGTGAAAAAGATATATTTTTAGCAAATGAGCTAAAAAATTTATGGCACTAAAATGAGATTTTAAAATTTGCTACTCTTTTTAAAAATTTTTAAAAGGAGAGCAAATGCCAAACGAAAACGAAGCACCAAACGAAAAAACGGCACAAAAGCCAACACAAGCTCAAGCACCTAGCACTAAAGAACAAATTATGGCTTTAGAGCAAGAAATAAACGAGAGTAGAGCTGCTATTGATAAAGATTTTGCTAAAAAGTTTGCTTCAAACATTAGCGAAGAACAGCAGCAACTAATGTTTAATGATTTAGCTGCTTTTTTAGAAAGTTACGAACAAGCAAAGCTAGAGAATTTAAAATCGGAATTAAAGCCAAAAATCGCAAAACACGATGAGCTTAAAATCCAATTAGAAAATGAAGGCATTGAAGAGACAATAAAAGCTGCGGAAGAAAAATTGCTCGCAAAATACCCAAAGGCGAATGCAAAAGTAGTAATGGAGTTTATGGAACACGACCTAACAAAAAGACAACAAGCTGAATTAATGCAATTAGACCCAACAGATAGGCTACTAGCAGCTTATGAGTTAATGCCACAGAGTAAGGGCAAAGAATTACCACAGGAGCTAAACGACCTAAACGATGATGGTAGTTTAGATAGCAATAATAAACAATACGATGTAATGAATATTGATTAAAAGGAGAAAAAAATGGATAAAAATATTATAACCACAACAAAACAAGCGTTAGATTATTTTAACGATGAATTAGTAGCTAAAAAAATCAGCAATGATTTACAAATAGGATATTTAGCAGAAAACCCATTACTATCCTTAATGGGAACAGGAAAAAATAGAGCAATTAGAACTATAATCTCTAACACATTAAATCCTTTAACAATTCCATTGGGTGGCTTAATTGATGGCGACGCTCAATATGGTAATACGCATATGTTTTCAGAGCTTTCAGAGATTTCGTTTTTATCACAACAATTCACACCGCAAGTTTTAACAAAAGCAGTTCAGCTTGAGATTGAGCCTTATCGTGCTAGGACAGGACTTGATTATGTAGCAGAAGCTAAAAGACAACTTAGTGATTGGTTAGGAGAACATACGCTTAAAACACAAATGGCAAATCTTACTCACAATTTTACAAATGCAGTTTTTGCAGATAAAACAAATGGAGTAAAAACACCAAGTCAAAATCAAAAAATAAGTGCAGTATGTAAGACAATTGAAGCAGATGATTTTTTAACTCTTGCAGTATTAGAAAGAGCTATTGATATGGCAAGAGATGGCGAATACTATGATGGCGATAATAAAAAAGGCTTTACACTTGACCCAATAAAACTTAGCAAACAAAACTTAGGTGCAGGTGGAGCTGAATACATACAAGAAGACTATATTATCGTAATTTCAAGAACTCAAGAAAGACAACTATTAAAAGACCCAAGATATGTCGCACTTTACGAACAAGCAGTAGCAAGGGGAGATAATCATCCGTATTTAACAGGCTTTAGAGTTAGAGTTAAAGGTTGCCCTTTAATGGTAATGAAAAATTGGGATGGAGAAAATGGTGGCGGAATGCCAAACTCACACACAGACCAAGACATAATCAATAAATATCTAAAGAACTTGCCTGATGATACGATTAAACCTTTAAGTGATTATAAAGGTAGTGGTAATTGCAAGGTTGCCATCGGTTGTCTTTTAGGTGCAAGTGCCTTAGTGCATATTGCAGACCAAGAAGTAAAAACTTATATAAAAGAACACCCACAAGACCCAAGAAAACTAATGATAGGAATTCAAAAAATCCTAGTAGCTGAAAAAGTAAGATTTTTCGCAAGTAATAAAGCTAATAAAAACCCACGCAATGGTAAAGATTACGGCGTAATCGGTATCTTTAGCAGTGGTGCAGAAGTTTAAAAAAAAAGGAGAAAAAATGAGAATACACGAACACACAAAAAGAGTAATTAGAATTATAAATCTTGAAGAATTAGCAACTGATAAAAAACATTATATTGGTTGCTTTCCAAATGGCTATTTCATAGGTGCTGTAAAAGTTCTAACAAAAGAAGCAAGTGAAACAACAGGAGTTTTAGCAGTGATTAAAGACAAGAACAACAAAGAGCTAATTTGCGATATTGATTGTGCTGTTAAAAACAACTTAACGGAGCTTTCGGTTTATGATGTAATGGAAGAAACTAAGCATTTATACATTAGTATTAAACAAGGCACTCCTACTAAAGGAAAGCTAGTTGTATCTTATGATTTAGTTTCTAATCAATCAAGCGTTTATGAGTTTGCGTGATGATTAATAAAGCTCATTTCGTAGGTCTTATTTTAAATCAATTAGTTGCTAAAGATGAGAGCAATTATGATGAAGATAAAATATTGTTTTATATCAATATGGCTTTAAAAGTCATCTCAAGCGAACTTGATTTAAATGTAAAAACTATTGAATGTGAGCTTAAAAAAGGGGTTGAATACCCCTTTCCAAGCGATTTTATAAAATTATTGGCAGTTAAAAATAATGATGAGAATGTAAAAATATATTCTTATTTATATTATGCGAATAAAAGCATTAAAGAAAACGCAATTATTTTAAGTGCTAATGATTTTTTTGCAAACTTTAGCTTTAAGGCTAAGATGATTTACTCATTTTATGATGAAGTAATGCCAAGTGATACTTATATAAATATACCACTAATATGCGAAAAAGCACTTTATTATCAAACGCTAATGTTAGCAAAAGAAATGCTACTAAGCACAGGTAAAAGCTTAGAACAAGCAGAAGTATTTCGCCAAAAATACGAGCTTGAGCTACTTAGATGCAAGAACCTACTAAATAACAAGCATAAACTAATTGAAACGAGATATAAAAATGTTTGAAACTGAATTATTTATAAAAAGATTTAAAATGATTGAAGAAGTAATGAGCGAAAGTAAACTCATTGACTTAGGCAAAAAAGCTTTTTTAGAAGAGATTAAAAGTGATGAATTAGGCGAGATGGAAAAAGCTCAAGCTGCGGCTTCATTTCTTTCTCAAATAGTCACTTCAGCACTAAATATTGCTGCTGAAAGTGCTTTAAGAGTAGGCATATCATACGAAGAAGAAAAGGCAAAAAAAGAAAATACATACCATCAAAGCGAGATGGCAAGAGAGCAAATAAACAAACTCTCGCTTGAGAAAGATTTAGTAAAAGCTCAAATTAACTTAACAAATCAGCAAGAAGATATAGAAAAAGCAAAGCTAAAAAGTGCTTTAGCAGATTTAGAAGCAAAACTCAAGCAACTTGAATTACTAAAAGTGCAGATTTTAAGCGAGATTGAAAAGATTAAAACACTTAATAAAACAGCAGATGATAACTTGCGTGTAAAAGTTGGAGAGCTATTAATTCAATTTATGCAAATAGCACTTAGTAAAGATTGGGTTAAATTAGATGATAAAGCAGGAACTAGCCTTTATACGCATATTTTAAATAGTATTCAAGATATTTTAGCGAAGAGCAAAAACATTGCACTTGATACTAGCAAGTTTGATAAGATAATAGCCGAAACGCTAAAAGCAAATGCTAGTTTAAATACGCCTAGCACAAACATAAAGGCTGATAATTATAATGTATTAATTAGTAATTATACGCCTAATTTAGATGAAATTATAAGCATTATGGTTTTAAGTTCTGATGCTAGTATAACACCAAAAATCTATTTGGATAATAAGTTAATTTTTAGTGGTTTTGCGACTAGCTTTAAGATAACTAGCAAAAAAGACTACATTGTAAAAGTAGAATTTAAAAAAGATATTATAAAAGAATATAAATTAAGTGTAGTGTAAAATGGGTTTTTTTAAAAGCATTGGAAAAGCTATTGCAAAAACAGTAAAGAAAATTTCTAAACCTGTTTTTGATATTGTTGCCGCACCTGTTAAATGGACAGGCAAAGCTTTAACTTGGGTTGGTAAAAAAGTTGGCGGTGATGTAGGAAAAATCTTAGGCGGTGCAGGAGCTATTGGAACAGGCATTGTTGATTATGCTGATAAGGCACTAGGTTCTATAATTGATGGCGTTTTCACAGGACACATAAGACAAGCATTAACTACCACACTTGATTTAGTAGCTTCAGCTGCAATAATCATAGCAGGAGTTTTTACATATAATCCTTACTTAATCGCTGCAGGTGTAGCTTATGCTGATTATCGTTTTGGGAATGGTAATTTAATCGTAAGACCTGCAGTAAATGTTACCACAGGCTTTTTAGCAGATACGGGAATTTTAAAACACGCAAGAGAATATAGAGAAGAAATAGCTTTAATAGTTGGTGTTAGTGCAGGTATTTTGGCTAGTTATGGTGTAGGAGCTTTCGTTAGCTCACTTGGAATTAGTCAAAGCATAATAACTACATATAATGCAATAAATAGCGTGAATATGTTTTACAATGGATATGTAAGCTATAAAAACTACGAAGAATTAAAAGAACAACTAAGAGAGCAACTAGAAGAATATAAAAAATACTTGCAAAGCTTAGAAGAAGAGAAAAAACAAGCTAATGATTTGTTTTTAAATCAAGCACTTAATTTTAATTTATACGAGTGGTTTGCAGGTGGCAAAAAGTATAATGAGTTCAGCATAGGAAACGCTGAATATGATTATATGAATACTAAAAATCCGTGGTTCGTAGCACTAAATGAAAGCGAAGAAAAAGCTAAAAATTATGAAGATTTAAAGCCTTATTTATCTTATAAGTCTTTAAATGTTTATGATGATTTTTTTGAAAAGACCTTAAAGGTCGATAGTGTTTTTGGTATTGCCAGTATAAAGCAATTTTCAAATAAAGATATGTATATAAATGTTGCAAACGAATACAACCATTTAGTTGATTTATATAATGCTAAGCAAGATTTATCAGCAAAATTTGGAACTACTAATCTAACAGTATTTACAAGAATTGGCAAAATACTAGCTAGTGTAACATTTCCTGTAAGTGAAGAACAATTAAAACTAAAAGAAAAGGAGCTTAAATATTATGAACGATACTTACAATGATTTTACTAAAAACTTTTTTGGCTCAAAAATGCCAACGCAAGAGCCGTTTAATTTTAACAATGATTACAATTTATGGCAGAGTTTAGGCTATTCTCCATTAAATGCTGGGTATGATAGCTTTTCAAAAAATAGCTTTAGTTTTAGTGGCAGTGGTAATGTAGCTAATAATAACACTAACTTTTTTGCTAGCAAGGGTTTTGCTAATGCAATGGGTGCAGTTAATACGATTGGTGGTATAGCAGGTGTAGTTGGTGGATTTATGGCTGCAAGAGAGCGGAAAAAGTTTGGAAAAGAAATGGCTGCTTTAGAAAGAGAACAAAGACATAGAATATACGCAAGAGAAGACGCAAATAATAAAGCACTCAATCAAGGTTTAAGCGCGTTTTTTAAGCAAAAAAAAGATAATTTATAGCACTAAATTTAAATTTGCATTTTTGCTACATTTCTTACAAGGAGCAAAAAATGCAAAGAGAAGTCATAACAAAAGCTAAAACTTTAAAACTAAAAAATCCTTTTGTAAAAGAATTAGTTCAAGTTGAAAATAACAGAGCCACATTAAGAGTTGATGAGTTTTACGCTGATGAAAATAACAATATTTACTATGTTTTTTCAGGAAATGGCATATTTAGTAGTTTTGATGATTACATTAATACTCCTTTAAATTTAAATAAATTAGACTTTTTCAAAATTGATAAAGAACTACTAAATCCTGATTCAAAATATTTGCTCCTTTTTAATAGCGAAATAGATGAAAAATATAAAAAAGGCTTAGAAGAATTTTTGTTAGAAAGGATAAGCGATGATAGATAATCCAAAAAACTTAAGCGAAATGCTAAAAAGTATTGTGAGTGGATACGATGATATTAAAAGCATTCATAATCAAAATATATTGATAGAAAAAAATATATTTTCAGTGCAGACTGCACTAGAAAACGAGCTAAAAACAAGTGCAAGTTACAATGAAAGAACTAAGCTAAAACTAGATGATATAAACGAAAAATTAGCTAATGCAAAAGTATTTTTTGATGAGATAGCAAGTAATCAAGCCCAAGTAAAAGCACTCTTTACTAGCATTAATAATCTAGTGATAAAAGAAGCAGCACTTATAAAAAATGTAGATAGTAAAATATCAAATTACACCGAGCTAAATGCTAAAAATACTGAATTACTAGCCGAAATTAAAGCTATCAAAGAAGCTGTAGCTTTAGCTACTAAAACTTACAAAAATGATTGTGATTTGGCATTAAAAGGGCTTAACGAAAGCTTAACAAGGGCAAATACATTAAATGAGAGCTTGGCTGTTAAGGATGTAGAACTAAAAAATACGCTTGAAAGTATAGAAAGTGCTAGGACAAACTGCCTCGTAATCTCAAACGAGATTAAAGAAATGCGAAAGCGTAGTCAATGCCTAATGTCTAAAGCTGAAGATATTTTTAGCAAGGCTACTTGGTTTGAGAATACGCTAAATGAATACATTGCAAAAATACAAACACTAGAAAACAATTATAATGAAGCTTTTGTTAAAAATGAAGAATTAGAGCTAAAAATAAAAGATAGCATTGATACACTTGATAAGATTTTAATAGCCTTAAACGGAAGAAGCTTGGATGAAGTATTAACAGAGCTAAAAACTACAAATACTACCTTACAAACTGCAATAAACACAAAGTCAGAAATTGATACAATTAAGACCAACTTAGAGCAAGTTTTAGCAGAGCAAAACACAAAGCTAGATAATTATTACACAAAGATTGAAAGCGATGAGCTTTTAGACTTAGTGAATAATGAAATAGCAAAATTACAAGAGAATAAAGCTGATAAGCTAGAGCTTGAGCCACTAAAATCTGATATTTCAAATCTAACTAATAATAAAGCAAATAATACAGATTTAGAGCCAATTAAAAATAATATTTCTAATCTAGCTAATAATAAAGCTGATAAGCTAGATTTAAATCCAATAAAGAATGATATTTCAAATCTAGCCAACACTAAAGCAAATAAAAGCGAAGTTTATACAAAAACAGAAAGCAATAATTTACTAAATGCAAAAGCTAACAATACGGATTTAAATCCAATAAAGAATGATATTTCAAATCTAACTAATACTAAAGCAAATAAAAGCGAAGTTTATACAAAAACAGAAAGCAATAATTTACTAAATGCAAAAGCAAATATAGGGGACTTAACAAAAGCTAAAAGCGATTTAGAAGTAAGAATTAAAGCAGTTGAGAATGATTATGTAAAAGTCTATGATACGCCTATTAATGTAAGCGTAGGCACCGGTGGAACTTATGCGAAACTAAGCGACGCGTTTAAGGCGTTAATGTGTTACAAAAAAGCAAGAGCAAATGTAGGAGATTGTGTTATTACGCTTTTACCTAATTTTGTTTTAAACGAGCAACTTACATTTGATAATGTAGATTTAACGCATATAAGACTTATTTCAAATAATGCAGTAATTAAATGTGAGTTCGCCCACGAAGCAAGTGCAAATTTTGCAGTTTTTAGATTTTTTCATTCTAAATCTTGCTTATTTTATAGATGTAAATTTGATTTTACAAATAAGCCACAAAGACTAATTCAATTAGGTTATAATAGTTCGCTTAGATTTTGTGAATGTAGTGTAAATAATTCAATTTACGGAATAATCTCTTATAATGGTTTTGCAGATGTTAGAAGTTGCACTTTTACAAACACTATTGAAACTTGTCTTTATTTTACAGAAAACGCTAATTTAAATGCATTAACTAACACTTACGATACTTCAAATCGTGCAATTGTAAGCCTAAGAAATACAAAACTAAATTCATATAGAGATATTTTTAAAAACATTAAATTAGAATGCTTCCTAGTGGACTGGGGAGGATTTGCTATGTATGAAGCACATCCGAATGGGAGTTTTGTGAACTCTCCTAAGAAATGTAATCTAGTGCCAAATACACTTTATAAAAATGGAGTATTTTTTGATAGGACTACTAGCGAACAACCAATAATACAGACAGATATACCGAGTGGAAAAATGTTTAAATGCAATGGTATCAATGTAATAATGCTAAGAAATCTTAAAGTAGTTCCAACTTGCACTGATGCAATATGTACTAATTCTTATACAATAAATAAAGGATATATAAAAAGATATTCTTTTAGATATGACTTTAAACTACCTGTTGTAGGAGCCTTTATGGTCGGAATGGATAGAAAAGGCTTTTTTATGAGTGGTCAAAGTTTTTCATATTCAATAAAAGACAAAGAAGAAACAACACCAGGAAAAGATTTAAAAGTGCAAGTAAATCAGCTTAGCGAAGCTGACGCCTTAACATTTAACATTGTAGCAATAGGATATTAAGATGGAAGAATTAAACAATTTAATACAAGATGATTTTATCAATGATTTTAGCGATTATTACACTGATGAGAAAGTTTACAGCGTTGTTTTAAAAGAAAGCGGCTTTATTGATTATATTGATATGAAAAAACTTGAGAACGGCATAGAAGTTAGCGAAGAAGTTTATTTACAAATTATGCAAAATAAAGTGAATTTCTACGAAAACGGCGAGTTTATTTATAAGCCTGAAATTATGGAGCTAAGTTTTAATGAGTTTAAAGAGAAAAAACTAAGTGAAATAGAAACTAGCTTTAAAAATGCGATGAGCAACTTAGACAAAACGCCTGATGAAGAAAGGCTTACTTTTGAAAGGCAAGAGCGTGAAGCTAGAGAGTATCTAGCTAGTAATGATGAAAGCAAAGCACCATTTTTAAAAGCACTTGCAACTAGCCGTGAAGTGCCTTTAAACGACTTAGCACAAAAAGTAGTAGCTAAAGCTAATTTATACGCAAACGCTAGTGCAACACTCATCGGAAAAAGACAAAAGTGCCTAGATGAGCTTAAAAAAGCTACCACTAAAGAAGAGCTGGAAAGGATAAGTTTTGAATAGAGTAACACTTAAGCCAATTAAAAAAGATAGGTGGGAATTAGTGCAAGATTATGAATATGAGAGTTCGTTCGGAATTATTAGTATTCCAAAGGGGTTTATCACGAACGGAGCGAATATTCCAAGAATTCTATGGAGTTTGTTTCCACCGAATAGTCCTGAATATATCAGTGCAGCTACTATTCACGATTATTTGTGCTTAAATGCTTATAAGGATAATAAAAATTATGCGATGTTTTATTTTGCAGATAAGGTGTTTTATGAGTGCCTTAGAAAGCTTAATGTAAATAAGTTTAAAGCTAAGATTTTTTATATATTTTGTAGGGCATATCATTATGTTAAGTATAAATAAAGAGCTAATAATAATCGGTGTTTTATTGCTATGTTTATTGTATCTAAATCACGAGAATAAGCACATAAAAATAAGGCTAAATGAAGAGCTAAAGGCGAAACAAGAACATATAAAAACGATAGAGAATTTAAATCAAGAAATTAGGAAAATAGAGAGCCTAAATAAAGAATTAAAAGCACAAGAAATAAAGCAAGAAAATATAAAAAATATTCAAATAAAAAAGGCGTTAAATAATGAAAAAAGTAAAGATAAGCTTAGCGATTATTTCGTTGATGTTTTTTGCAGCTTGCAGCAAACAAACGCAAATAGTGTATGTAAAGCAAAGAATAGCAAGTAATTTGCTAGAGTGTAAAAGTATAGATTACTCAAATTATAAAATGAGTAAAAATAGTGATTTAGCATTGTTTTTAATAGATTTAAACGATGGCTATTTAGATTGTAAATATAAGCTTAATTTAATTAGGAGAGAATATGGAAACTGAAGCGATAGGAATAGTAGTAAAAACCGCTAAAGCTTTTGAAGACTTAGGCATTATAGGAATTATGTTTGTTTGGATTGTATATCGTGAATATCAACATTATAGATTTTCAAAATCAACTACAGATGAGCTGGTAAAATCATCAAATGCTTTATATAATTTAACAGATAAGATAAATCAAAAAATCATAGAAAGTAATGCAAATAACGCTAAAAATATAGAACTTTTAGGCAGTATTGATACAGAATTAAAACAAAACAATGAAGTAAATAAGCACTTGATAGAATATGTAAAAGATACTTGCGTAGGTGTAAAAGTAAGACTTGATAAACTAGATGATAAATTAAATGAAATAGATAAAAAAATTATAGCACTAAAATGAAATTTGCTCTTTTGCTAGACTAAAGCAAAGGAGCAAGAATGATAAAAATTAAGCTACATAGATACAAGCTAAATTCACACGGAAGATTTGGTGCGTTTAGCTTGTATGATGATGATAAACTCATATATAAATGTAATAGTTTAGAAGAATTAATCGTAGGCACTAAAGCAGGTTGTGATATGGCAATTCCAATTGGAGTGTATGAATGCGATTTGCATTATAGCCCAAGTAAGAAAAACGGAAGTAAGAAATATCCAAATAATTTATTAATTAGAGTAAGCAATGTAAATGTAGATAAAGATAGATATATCTTAATCCATATCGGAAATACGCTAAAAGATACGCTTGGCTGCATACTGCTTGGCGTGGTGGATAAGGATTATACAGGAGTATGGAACTCTACAAAGACTACAGGGGAGTTTTACGATAATCTTTATGATTTATGCAAAAAATATGAGTATGAGCTAAAACAAGAGCAAGTGGTAGCAACGCTAGAAATTACTAGCGAACTTGAAGATGAAATCGTATGTTTAAGTTAAAGGAGATAAAATGGGACAATATGTAGATAGTAATTTGCTAAATATGGCAAAGCCTGATAAAAATGAATGGCAAGCAGTTGGAGATGGCTTTAAAGAAATGTATAATAATTACATTAGAACTAGACTAAGCCAAAATGAAATAGATTTAAGTGACTTGAGATTAGGCTATGAAAGAGCTACTCAAGATGATAGGATTAGAGCGATTAAGCTAGGAACAGAGAACCTAGAAAATCAAGTGCAAAAAGGTGCAATTGATTTAGATATAGCTAGACAAACTAAAAATAATAAAATCGCACAAGAGCAAATAAAAACCGCAAACGATATGGAAACTCTAAAGCAAAATCAATTCGCTACAAAAACACAACCTGAAATATTTAAAATGCAAAAGGAAAATCACAAAGTAAACTTAAGCAATACCTATTCAATTATAAATGAGCGTAAGCAAAATATGTTTTTTAAAGACCAAGCCTACAAAGAACAAGAAGAAGCTAAAAAAGTAATGAGTGATTTTAATGAGTTTTCACTCAAGTTTCCTAACTTAAAAGGAGATGATTTAAAGAATGGTTATGTAAAAAACCTTGATGATGAGTATAATTATACACTCAATAATCCACTATTAAACGATAGTCAAAGAGTTAATAAATTAAGTGAAATTCATAGAAAGAAAATAAATTTTGCAAAATATTTGCCACAAACCGCACAAACAAATAGCATTATAACACAAGGGTTTAGTCCTTATAGTAAAGGTGGCAATGGTGCAAATGCAACAAGTGGAATAGATACGAACGAAATATTTAACAACCTTAACAAAGAAAAACTATTAAAAGAAGAAATTAACAAAAATAATAAAGATATAACTAATATTAAAAATCAAATCAGTTCTATAAGAAATAATCATTTAATTAGCGATGAAGAAAAAGCAAAACAAATACAAGAATTAGATGGTGCAAAAAAAGACCTAGAAAATAAAAATAATACCTTAATGAACTATCAAAATACAATATACAAATCAGATTTATCTGATATATATAAAATTCTTGAAACTAAAACAAGTAAAGAAATAGCAAAAGACGCTTTTACGAACTTAGAGAATTTAAAAGAAGTAAAAAACCTAATTAATAAAGCAGCTTATTTAAGTGATAAGGTAGGATGGTTTGGTATAAATAATAAGATTTATAGCGTAGCTGCTAATATGGTTGGCTCTACTTCTGATATGAAAGAATTAGAATCCGTAATGACACAAATAAAAGCAAGATTAAGTGCAGAAAAAGGCAAAACATTATCTAAAGAATATCAGAATTTAACTAAATTAGTTGATGACCCAACAACTTTTGCAAACAACTTAAACGCTTTTAGGCAAAGTCTTAGCTCACTTGATGATTATATCATAGGACAAGCTTTAAATATAGGAGATAGTTATGGCAATGATGTTAAAAATCTAGTATCTAATGTCGGTGGTTTTAATAAAAAGGTTAGAGATGATTTCAATAGCGAAGATAATGAGATAAATTTGGTTTTAAAACAATATACCGAAACTACAAGCAGTAATAAAAATCCTACAAATCCTACGCTAGAATTAGCTAAAAGAAGCCCATTTGCATAAAACTAAGACAGGAAAAACTTTAATAATATAGGAGCCAAGCCTAATATTAAGGCTATTATTAAAGCTCTTTTCCAATCCCATTGATTATAACTTAAATTGCTATCTTTTGTATGTTTATCTTCTATTAACTGCTCTTCTGAATTAGTTTTATTGTAAAGATTTTCATTCTTTTTCATCATAGGAACTAGATTATTATAAATTCCACTATGTTGATGTAGACATAATTTACACTCTTCATCGTATTTTGTTCTACTTGTTTCATCACTAAGAATTGAATAAACTTTAAGATAAAGTTCACCTTTTTTATTAAGTGCTGTGCCATATTCGTTAATTAATTCTTCTTTTTTATCTTCATAAGCATTTATGATTTCATCTAAACTAGCTGCCCTACTAACACCTAAGATTTTATAATAATCTAGCATTATAGTTTCGGTATCTTGTTCTTTTTTACTATTAACATTCAAGCTATCATTTGAAGCTATGGATTTTTGTTTATCTTTTTCGCTAGATTCATCAGAAAAAAGAAAACCAATAAAACCAATAATTAAAAATAAAATTATAACAATTGCACCTATGCCTATTAAAAAAGGGGCAATATGCACTAATAACCACATTGCACCAGAAGCAAATGCTAACATTACGCATAGTCCAATTAAACTGCCTATGAATTCAGCCATTAAAATCCTTTTTAAATATATTAAAAATTAAAAAAAACATAAATTATTATACAAGAAATCACCTATAATCTACTTTCTTAGTAATTTCACTAATTCTTTTTGGTCTACCTAAGTATTTTGGCTTGTTTAACTTCTCGTATTCATAATCATTTGTCGTTTTATATAAATCTTCATTTTTCTTAAACATAGGGACTAATTTTGAATATACCTTGCTATGCCGATGTAAAAACTGCTTATACTCTTCATCGTATTTTGCTCTACTTGTTTCATCACTAAGAGTTGCGTAGGCTTTAAACAATCTTTTGCCTTTTTTGTTAGTAGCTGTGCCATAATCTTCAATCAAGAGAGCTTTTTTATTTTCATAAGCATTTACAATCTCATCTAGGTTGGCATTATAATCAATACCCAATATTTCATAGTGATTATCCATTGTATTGGTTTGCAAATCTTCTTCATTGCGTTTATTATTTTCTTCTAATAGCTTTCCTAAATCGCAATTTTTATTATCACCTACCATATCTTCTGTTATATCGCTCAATATCTCTTTACATATCGCAATGGTTTTTTCTTTTTCTCTTTTATCTGAAAATAAAAAATTTAAAAACCAACGCAACACAGCAAATCCAATAATAACCCCACCGATAGCAGTTAAAATTGGTATAGCAATTTTCATTAAACCTGAAGCAAGAGCAGCTATTGCCAATACAAATCCAATTCCAACAAGCCCTATTATAAAATCTGCCAAAAAAATCCTTTTTAACACATTATAAATAAAATAAACTAAAAAATATTTTAATATTTATATTTATAGCATAAAACGACTTTTAACTTTTAGTTATATTAAATATAAGAAAGGACAGAATAAATGAAAAAACATAAAAAAAACAATTTTAATTATAGATTATTCTTATTGTTATACTATTTATAAACCCTAGCAAAACACGGCTAATTTGCTAGGGTTAGGTGAATTGCTTTAAGCTTAGGCTAAGCCGTGCTTCACTATAATTTGATTAGAGAATTAAAAAAGTGTTTTACTTAGAACTTTTTTAAGGTTCTAAGTAAAGCTATGATTAAAACGATTAAAATAATTGTTTCTCCCATATTACCACCTTTCCACCCTAACAAGCCTAAGGCAAAAAGCAAATCATATTATAAATTAATTTTTATTAAAAACATTTTAAATAATATTTTTATGGTATTTTCCGTTTTGGAAATAACCACTTTACGGCACTAAAACGATTTTTAGCTTTTAGCTATCTTGAAAATAAAAAGGATAGACAAATGCTAAAAGTTGCAGGATTTTTTGCAGGTAGTGGTGGGATTGAATTAGGATTTAGCCAAGCTGGATTTAATATAATTTATGCAATCGAGATAAATCCACTAGCAGCTAAAATATACGAAGCAAACTTCAAACACAAAGTAGATATTAAAGATATAAAAGATGTAGATAATGTGCCTAATTGTGATGTAATAGTGGGTGGTTTTCCTTGTCAAAGCTTTAGCCTTGCTGGTCTTAAGCTTGGATTTAATGACAAAGTTAATGGTAATTGCTTTTTTGAACTTGCAAGAATGATAAAGCTTAAAAATCCAAAAGCCTTTATGCTTGAAAATGTAAAAGGACTTGTAAATCACGATAAGGGTAAAACGCTAAATATTATTAAAAATACTCTTAAGGATTTAGGATATTACTTACATATAAATATTTATAATGCAAAGGAATATGCAAATATCCCGCAAAATCGTGAGAGAATATTTATAATCGGATTTAAAGATAAAAGAGCTTATGAAAGATACAAACCTTTAAAAAAAGTGCCTTTAACTAAAAGCATTAAAGATTTCGTAGATTTTAATGCTTTATTAGATGAGAAATATTATATAAAAGAGAGTTTTACTAGATATGAATTAGTAAAAGATATAGAAAAATATAAAATATATACTATTGCATTCAAACAAGCTAGAACAAATAAAGATAATGTATGTCCTTGCTTACTTGCAAGTATGGGCAAGGGTGGTGGTAGAACACCTTTTATAAAAACAAGTGATGATAGGATTAGAGTATTAACTCCTAAAGAATGCTTTAAACTGCAAGGCTATCCTGATAATTTTATTTATCCAAAGGATATATCTAAAACACAACTTTACATAGCAGCAGGTAATAGTGTCGTAGTGCCACTCATAAAAGAAATTGCATTAAGTATCAAAGAAGCTTTAAAGCATAATTTATAGCACTAAAATGAGATTTTACAAAACGCTAAACTCTTTTTAATTTAATTAAAAGGAGTTTTGATGACTTATGAAGAATTTCAAAAATTATATAATGAAGATGAAGAGTTTAAAAGTTTAATAGATGAAAAAGCAAAAGCAAAAAGTAAAGCGATTGACAATATTGCTACAAAACAAGTAAAAAACATAATCGCTGATATAAATACAAGCGATAATGAGTTTTTACAAACACCTAGTCAAACACCTACGCAAACACCTACACAAGAGCCAACACAAACGCCTACGCAAACGCCTATGCAACAAGTAGGACAAGCATTTAATGATAAAACTAAGATATCTAATAATATAAATGAAATGAAAACTTTAAATGAGATAGCAAAAGATAATAAAAGTGATATTACAGGTTATATTAATGATATAACTAAAAAAGAAAGAGAAGAATTTGATTTTTATACTAATGAGATTAAGCAAAATACTAAAATAAAAAGCGATAGTTTCATAAATAAATTAGTTAAAAATTATAGACAATTTAACAAAGGAGAAGATGTTGTTACATATGCAAATAATGTAGTAAAACAAATAAATGATTTTACAAATCAAGGTATGCAAGATTTAGAAGATGATGGCTTATTTGCTCATTATAAAATAGATAAAAATGATTTTAATTCAGAAGCTTATTTTAATTACATTGAAAATCAAGCCCTAAAACAAGAAAAAATCAAGCCCCTTGATAATTTTATATTAGATAGAATGTTAGCGTTAAATGAAGTCAATAATAAGTTTAATGATATAGCAGCAAAGGCTAATCATTTATATACTGATTATTCAGATATTATAAAAGCAGCAATAGGAGATAATAATGATAAAGCTGAATTGTTAGACAAGACTGCTGTAGTAAAAGCTCAAGTTAATTCATATTTTAACAAAAACTATAATAGCCAAATTACTCAAGATGGTAAAAATTATTATGCGATTGATAATATTACAGGTAAAAAGATATTTCTTGGAGATAGCAATAGTATATGGTCTGATTTAAAAGCTGCACCATTTGAAACAACTCTAACTGCTGCAGGTGCCTTAGGTGGCGGAATTATTGCTAAAAATACTTTAGGAGCAAGACTTGGAGCAACTTTAGCTACAGAATTAGCAGGTTCAATCACAGCGGCTGCTTTAGCTGCTAGTGGTGGTTCTATAGTTGATTATTATAAAAATGTCAACGAATTAGGTGTAGATGGCAATTGGGATGAAGCATTAAAAAAAGCAAAAGAAGCAGCCGCTTTTTCTGCGGTTGTTGATATAGGTGCTTTAGGAGTATTAAATACACCAAAACTAATTTCAAAAGGTTTTAATATGACCATAGGTAAAATAATACCTACTAATGCAAAAAAACGAGCGAGTAAATTTATAGGTGGTCAAGGTATTGGAGCAGCAGAAAATTACACTAAAGGTTTGCAAATAGAAGATGATGTATATGAAGTATTACTTAATGCAAATGAAAAATATAAATTTGCTGATTTAAGTGAAATAAAACATAATCACGAAGTAAGAGAAAAATTTGCAGATAAAGTAGTAGGAGTAATAGCTAATCGTTTCGCTCAAGAAGAGATTACAAAATCACAAAAAGAAATGCTATTAAAGGCATTAGTTAGCGAACAAGGTGCAGATAACTTAATAGAAGCAGTGCAGAAAAACATAAGCTACGCACCACTTTTAGAAAAAAATATCATAGGAGCTCATACAAGAGCTTTTCATACTTTTATGGGACAAATAAAAGATAATGTAAGTGAAGAAGAAATAAGCAAAATCATATTTAAAAATATTGATGAGATTAAAAATAACTATGCAAATATCTATGAAAAAATAAAGAAAATTGACAAAAATGAAAATCATAAAGTAGATATTAAAGAATTTTCAAAGCTATTAAATAATTTTTTAGAAAGCGATACAAATATCGCACATTTAACAAGTAGACAAAAAAGAGAAAAGTTTTTTAGGGGATTTGAAAATATTGTTTTTGATGATAAGCACAATTTAAAAAGCTTTAATGCTAATGAACTAATAGAAATTAGAAAAGAGCTTTATAGTTATTATTATTCAAATACAAATAAAGGTGCTTTAAAGAAAGATTATAAAGCTTTAAAAGATATTTTAGATAGTAAAATATATGATTATTTAGAAAAGCTTGAAAAGAACGGACATAAAGAATTAGCAAAAGAATTTAGAGCCGTAAATGATGATTATCACTTCTATAAATCAGTTTTATTAGATGATACGATAGGCTTACAAGAAACTTTAGATAAAAGATTGTTAGATAATAACGCCTTTTTAAATGCTTATGAAAAATTATTAAAAGATGATATTAGAAATGAAACAGGCGAAAATTATTTCCATAGGTTTATATCAAAACTAAGCGATAGTGAAAGGGCAAAAATAGAGTTTTCTATAATAGAAAGAAATATTAATAAGAAAATCCATACACAAAGATTAAGCGAAATTGTAAGTTATGATTATGGTAAAATCGCAGATGGCTTAAAAGGATATAACTTTTTATCGCAAACTAGCAAAGATATGGTGGAGTTAATTGATACATATTCTAAGTTTTTTGCAAATGATATAAAAATTTTAAAAGCTATTGGTAAAGATGCTACCGAGCAATTATCACAAGGTATTAGCCAAAATGTAATAACAAGATTTTTTACAATGCTTTCAAATCTTTTTATGCAGAGCTTAAAAAAATATATGTTTTGGACTGATAGTGGTAAAAAAGCGTCGTTTCAATATCATATCCTGCAAGGCATTAAACAATCTAAAAATATAAATGATTTTAACGACTACCTAAAAATGAGCTATAACTTGGCAAAAGATAGCAAATTAGCCTATGCAAGTATTTTAAAAGAGATGGTAGATGATACTCAAAAAATGGTGGATATCAAAGATGAAATCATAAAAGAGAGCGAAAAAGGAACACCAAGAAAAGTAAAAGAGCGTGAAATAGATTTAGATAATGTTACACCTAATTCAGGCAAAGCTGATTTGATGGATGTGGGATTTACTAAAGAAGAAGCTAATAAAATGACTTTAAGACCATTTGATGAATTAGGCAGCTTAGGAGCTGATAATGAAATATTTAAAATGGATTTTAAGAAATATATAAATAAAATAAATGATAATGAAGAAGAATTTTATAAAAGGAGTTATTTAGATGATAGAACAAATTCAAAAGGTGCTACATTCAACAGAATTGGTGAATTTAACGAATTATCGCAAGATAATGGCATTAAGGGAAGTTATAATGTCCTTAACGAAGGAAGAGCAACAGAGTTTAGAAGTGAATTTGGCGGGGATAGAAGAAGAGAGCTTACTAAGACAGATACTAGAATACGAGAAAATCAAGATGAACGATTGGCAGATAAAGTATCTAAGCAATCATCTGATACCGACTTGGCTGGATTATCAGAGCAACGAAATGCTAATAGCCTTAATGCAGAAAAAACTATGGATAATACTAGATACGATAACACAGAATTGGCAAGTGATAACACAAGAAATTTACCCACCGCAACACACACAAAAGCAGGAGAATTACAGGAGAATGGTAATGAGCGATTTAGAGAGATTGCTGATACTAATAGATTTGAACGAGATAGCAGAATACGACAACAATATGCAAGAAGCGAAGAGAATATTATCACAGGTGTTGAGCTAGAAAAAAAAGAAACGATTAATCATTTAGCTACTAAAAAAGCTAAGCAAAAGGTAGCTAAAGATTTAAGTGATGAAAAAGTATTAAATGAGAGCATAAAAGAAGCAAAAGAGCAAAGGGCTTTAAGCGAAGCTACTAAAAATTATGCAGGAACAATTGATAAAGCAAATATTAATACAAATATACAAAGCTTAAAGTTATTAAAAGAGCTTGAGAATACAGGAAGAATTGCTAATGAAGAAGAACAAAGATTGTTAGCTAGTTTTAGTGGATTTGGTAAAGACGCACAAAAAGTATTTAGTGAAGATAGTAAATATCTAAAAGAACTAAAAGAGTTTTTAGATGATAGCGAGATAGAGCAATTAAAAAGAGCTACGCTAGACGCATATTTTACCCCTACTGCAATTGTAAATAATATGTATGAGATAATGAAAAAGCTAGGCTTAAATAAAGGAGATTTAATCCTTGAGCCTAGCGTTGGGCTTGGTGCATTCGTTAGAAACAAAAACGAATATAACTTTAATTTAGTTGAGCTAAATCCTGTTATTGCAAGATTTACAAAGCAGCTTTATCCATCATCAAAATTAATAAATGATGATTATATAAAAACAAGTGCTAAGGCTAATTTCATCTTAGCAAATCCACCTTATGGCAATATAAAAACTTTTTATAAAAATGAAGAGCTAAATATACACAACGCATTTACTAAAAAAATGATAGATGATTTAAATGAAAACGGCGTTTTAGGTATGATAATAACTCATAGTTTTATTGATAATATGGATAATGCTATGAAAGAATTTCTTCATAAAAACGCTGATTTTATTACGATGATAAAAGTGCCTAATAAGGCGTTTAAAGATACAGATATTAATACTGATATTATCTTTTTACGCAAAGGCACAGGGCAAAACATAGATGTAATGCTAAATAATTTTTATGAAAAATATCCACAAAACTTACTAGGTGCAAGTAAGAGCCAAAAAACAAATCAATATGGTAAATTAGAAGATATTTTTAGTGGTGGAGCATTAGAAAAAGCTCACGCAAATGATGATATAAGGATTAATATAGATAGTATTAAAATCTATGAATACGAAAAAAATCCAATAATTAACAAAGAATTAGACCAACCACTACTAAAAGCTAGAGAATATTACAATAAAAACGCTGATGAAATAAGAGCTGGCGAAGTTTATGTAAAAGATAATAAAGTATATTTTAACGATAGCGAAATAAATTTAAATGAACTTGATAAAACAAGAGCAAGTGCTTATAAAAAATTCATTGAACTATATCCTAATATAAAAGCCCTAAGAACCACATTAAATAGCTTAAGAGAAGCAGAGTTAAGCGACGCTAAATTAGATACTATAAATCTACTTAGAACCAAACTAAATAGTGATTATGATACCTTAGCAAAAAAGCTAAAAAATGATAATATATTTAATTCACACGCTTTAAAATACGGACTTGAAAACGACGCTTATGCTTATGAGCTAAAAGCATTAATTAGATACGATGAAAAAACTAAAAAATACTATAAAAATGATATTTTTAATAAAAGGGTGTTTAATCCTGTAAAAGTTGAAAGTAAGCCTAAAAGCATAACTGACGCATTCTATTATAATCAAAACAAAAACTACGCATTTAATTCTCAAAGCTTAAGCGAGTTGCTAGATAATAAATTTAGTGTTAGAGAGATTGAAAAAGAGCTTTTAGATAAAGAATTGGTGCTTAAAAATCATAATGGCGAATTAGTAGATACAAATGAGCTTTTAAGTGGAGATTTATTAGAAAAAATAGCAGAATTTAAAAATGCAAAAAACTTAGATGAATATCAATTAAAAACACTTGAAAAACTAGAAAACGCCTTGCCCGAAAGGATTAAAATAGATGATATTAGCTTTTCTATGAGTTCAAATATCATAAAAGAAAAATATATAAAAGACTTTTTTAGTGATACTTATAAAGCTAATATAAAAGATATTATTAAAGAGCCAAACACGAGTAAAATAGATATTATTTTTAGCGAACTTGGAGAGCATAAGTTAGTAGTAGATGATTTATATAAAACTTATGATATTAGCGATTTTGCTGATATTATTTTAAATAATAAGCAAATCGTAGCTCAAAAATATATAGACAAAAAGCTAGTAATTAGTGATAAAGGCACACAAGCTTTAAAAGGCATTATAAACGATATTAAGCTTAAATTTGATAATTATGTAAGAAGTAATTATGCAAATGAAATTGAAGAAAGTGTATATAAGCTAAATGCAAAGATAAACAAATCTTATGAAAACTCACATATTAGCGTTGCAGGAATGAATGCTGATATTAGTCTTTACGACCATCAAAAAAGTGCAGTGGCAAGGGTTCTTGATAATAAAGCAACTTTTATAGCTCACGAAATGGGACTTGGTAAAACTATGAGTATTGCAAGTAGCGTAATGAAACTTAAAGAAGTTGGCAAAGCAAATAGAAGTATGATAATAACGCCAAAGGCGGTTGTAGGTCAATTTGCTAATGAGTTTAAATTCTTATATCCAAATAGCAAAATCTTAATGATAGATAAGTTTGATAAAGCAAATCGTTTAAAAACTCTTAATATGATGAAATACAATGATTTTGATGTATGTATCATAAGCCACGATAATTTTAAAAATATAAAAATAAATACTGAATATGAAGCTAATTTTATTAAAAGCGAAATAGATGAGCTAGAAAGCACGATAAAAAGAATTAAAGCAAAAGATAATGATAATATAAACATTAAAAATCTAACAACAAGACTAGAAAACGCCCAAAACAAGTTAAAAAATAGACTTGAAATTGCAAATAAAGAAAAAGATAATGTGTTTTTTGACGACTTAGGAATTGACGCTTTATTTGTAGATGAAGCACATAAGTTTAAGAATATGAGCTTTTATTCAAGTTTTAAAAACTTAAAAGGACTTGGTGCAAACGACGCAAGTGAAATAGCTTACGATATGTATATAAAAACTAGCTTTTTAAGAGATAATGATAAAAGAATTGTTTTTGCGACAGGAACACCGCTAAGTAATAGCATAACAGAGCTATATTCATATATGAGAATGCTAAAACCTGATGAATTAAAAGCGTATAACATACACTCACTTGATGATTTTATAAACGCACACGCAAAAATTGAAGCAGTGCTAGAGCCTAATGCAAAAAACGAGCTAGTAGAAGCTACTAGAATAACTGATATTGTAAATATTAAAACTCTTAAAAATATGCTTTTTAGCGTGATGGATTATATGAGTAATAAAGAGCTTAAAGAAATTTGGGAAATCCGTGCTAAGAATGGAGATTTAATAGCACACGAAAAACTAAGAAGCCTTGCACCTAAGATAGAGCATATTGAAGTGGCTATTAAACCAACAGATGAGCATAAAGCTAGAAATAGATTATATGCTAAGTTTTATGATGATTTAAATAATAGTAATAATCACGCATTAGCAGGACTTGAACACTATAAAAAAATGTATGATGAAAATAGACTAAGCGAAAAATATGAAGGCACTTTTTCAAGTGATAAAATATATTCTAGAAAACTTGCAGCAAATGGAGAATTAAACGCCGCAAGAATGAATGATAGTATTGATATAAGGCTTAATGGTGGAACGCTAGATGATGAAAACTCTAAAATAAATACTGCAGTAAAAAATATAATAAATACTGCTAAGGATTGGGATAAAGATAAAGGAACTCAAATTGTGTTCTTAGACAAATCAAATGCTATGCAAGATGAGATAAGAGAAAAATTAATAAAAAGTGGTAAGTTTAAAGAAAGCGAAATCGTAAATATTAGAGATTTTGACAAAATCACAAACGAGAATAAAAGAAATGAAGAAATAGCAAAAGCTTTAGAAAAAATGCAGAATGGAGAAGTCAGAGTTTTAATAGGCTCAAGGCAAAAACTTGGAGCTGGAGTGAATGTGCAAAAACGCATAGTAGCATTACACAATATAGACGCTCCGTGGAACGCAGCTGATTATATGCAAGCACTTGGTCGTGCTGAAAGGCAAGGAAATGAGCTAAATAAGATATATGATAATTTTAGTGTAAAAAGCTATAACTATGTTTTAGAAGAGAGTTTTGATGCTAAAGTTTATGATATATTAAAGCATAAACAAAATATATCAAGAACATTTTTTGCAAAAGATAGCAATTTAAATAGTGCTGAAAATTTTGTAGGAGATATACCATTTGAGACTATGTCAAACCTTGCAAATGGTAATGAATTAGCAACTAAAATGCACGAGCTAATGAAACAAAGAGCTAAATTAGTAGAAAGTAAAGCTGCAATTGAAGCTGCAAACACTAATAACGAGCAAATGTTAAGTAAAAATCAAGCACTTTTTAGCAAAGCAAATAAAACGCAAAAGCTAATAAAAAGCCTTGATATAAAAGAAAGCGAGAATGTAGTAATTGGTGGTAAAGAATATCCTAAAAATGCTGATACAAATAAGCTTATAAAAGAGCGTTTAAGGGCTAATCAGCACTCACACGATTTTTTATTAAGTTACGATGGAGTTTATGTGAATTATCAAAGAAAAAGCTTTAATAAATATGAGCTTTTTATATATGATAAAATTGATGGAGTTGATACAAGATTTGACTTAGTAAAAGAGTTTAGTTTAGATGATAATACAAATATACTGCAAAGATTAAAAAATAGTTTTGCTAAGTTTAGTGATGTTTTAAAAGAACAAGGAGAGATAAAATACAATGCACTTAAAAAAATCAACGAAGCAAAAGAATATAAAGTGCAAGTATTTAATGATGATGAAAAAATCATAAAGCTAAACAATGAAATCGCAGAGCTTAAAGCTGATATCAAAAGGCAAGTAAAAGCAGCTAAAGAGCAACCAAGCAACGAGCCTATAAAAGAAGAAATAAAAGAAGAGCCAAAAACTTTAAAAAACGATTTAATAAATAAAAGTAAAGATGATAATTTAAGTGAGTGATTTTATGTAAAAAAAACGCTGGTTGCAGTGATAGTGCAACTAGCGTAGCATTTATTGCACTAATTCTATCTAAGTTTGAAATCTGCAGTTCACCTACAAGATTTAAAAAAATAAATGCTAGTTTTTATTTTAACCCTATTTTATTAATATAAAAATAAAAAAGGTTTGAAACTTGAAAAATATTAAAATTACTGATGATTTTATAAATGATTTTAAATTAGATGAAAATATTAGAAAGAAAAGCTTTAAAATAAAAGATAATTTATATATTAGATTTGAGCGAAATGTTAAAGCATTTGATTTTAAAATGAGTTATCAAAATAAGGTATATTTTGAGAAAATAAATGAATTTAATTATCAAGATTTTACGATAAAAGATGCTTTTATTAAAGCTTTAGAAATTAAAGCAAGTATTTTAAAAAACCATAAAATTGATTTTGCTAAAATTGTCAATATTACTCCTAATAAATCTAAAAATCAAGTTTTTAGTAGGACTTTAAGAAGAACAAAATTCCTTAAAATTGATAAGATTATTTATAGGCTAAAATATACTGATAAGATTTTCAAGTTTAGAATAAATGAGTATTTAATAGTAAAAGTTTCTAAAAAATGCAAGGCTTTTATTTTTAATTATACTAAAGATAATAATTATTATAATTATAATTTGGGTTGGTTTTCAGCCGATTTTTTATATAAAGACGCTATGCAAAAAGTTGAAGAGTTGAAAAGTGAATTAAATATTTAATTTTTAAATATAAAATCTAATTAAGAAAAAATATAGTTTCACAACCGATTTGAAACAAAAAAGCATTATAATAAATGCGTTTTAGGTAAATGTTAGTTTCATAACTTTGATTGTGAAATCATCTAAAAAGTAGAAATGAAAAGGATAATGCGATTAAAAATCACACTCCTTTTTTTAAATTCTCATTTGCATATTGTATGATTTCGTTACCATCAAAATCAAATTTATAAAAATATAAACTTGTGTATTCTCTTACTAAATATGCTTTAGCTAAAAACTCTTTAGTAGCTAGTCTTTTATCAAGTTTTAAGATTGATTTGCTTGTATATTTTATAAGCTCTAACCATTCTAGTTCTAAAATTTCTTTTTTGTTTGGTGTAGGATTTAAAAAATATTTGCATTGTTTAGTAAGCAAAATAAATAAATCATTTGTGTAGCTATCTTCAAAATTATGAATATTAAAATCTAAAAAAGGCAATTTGCGTTTTATCTCACAATAATCTATGATATATTTTGTTCTTATATACTCAAAATTTGATTTTGTTTTGTAAGGATATAGCTTTTTGTTTTTATCTAAAAAGCTTAAAACCTTATCATAATAAGTCTCATCATTTTTTAAGCTTTCATAATCATTACTTAAAATTGCTAATTCTTGCATTAGCTTGTATTTTTCATTGAAATCGTTTATAAGCTCATTAAAACCGCACTTTTTGAATAACTCTATTATTTTATCTTTATTAGTAATTCTGTTAGCAAAAAAATCATCAAAACAACTGCTACAAAATGATTTTAAATCACCCTTAAAAAAAGTTAAAAAATCATCTATATTATTATTTAAAATATTTTGGATATGATATTCACAATAAAAATTATTGCTAAAATGAGTGCTTAAAAATAACTCATAATTTTGTTTATGCAAAACACTAAAATCTATTATATCAACTTTAAATTCTTTATTTAAATATTTTATTTCTTCATCGCTTAATTTTAGGATATTTTTAATTTGAATAAAAGTTTCATAATCTGTTTTAAGCGTTGAATTTCCATAAGCAAAATTTAAAATGGCTTTATTGTTTATGTTCTCATTTTTTAGAGTTGTTAATAGACTTAAATCATCATTATTTATTAAATTAATCAATTCTTTTAAAATAGTATTAGCTTTTTTATTTTTTGGTATTAGTTGCTCTATGTGAAACCTAAAATAAAAAAAATCTAATTCATAAAAGCTTGTAGCATTGAAATACTTGCTAGTATGATGATATGAGTGATATCTAAGCGTAGCTTCTTTAAATGATGAAAAAGTAATTACTTTTTCTAGCAAAAATTTAAATACTTCATAATCATCAAATTGACTTAAAGCTTTTAATATGTTAACTTTATTCCATTTGCTCTTTGGCATAATATTATCTTCGTAACATTTAACTGCATTGTTACTCATTCCTGCCGCCCAATCATAACCTGCCATTTTAACTCCTTTAAAAAATAATATAATTGTATTTGCTAAACGCTTGATTTTGCGTTTTTGCTTGGCTCTTATGAGTGATGAGTTTAGCTAAGAACTCATCGCTTTTAATTAATTCTAAGAATGCTAAGTAATTCATATTGCATCCTTATAATAAAGTTTGCAAAATTCTTTTAAAGCACTTAGTGCTTCTTCGTGTTCTCTAAACCTTTCTTTAAGATGATATGTCTTTCTCATATCATCATTAAATCCGCCTTCGCTGACAAAATCTACTTTATCGCTTAAATATTCTTCTTGCTCTTTTGATAGTTTTTTGAGTCTAATATCAGCCTTTATTGTCTCATCATATATTGTTAAGCTAAGTTCTATGCTATCACCTGAAAATCTGCTACTTTTTGTATCTGCAATTGTAACAATTCTTTTAATTGAATGTCCTTTTGGATAAGCACCTGCTGAAATAATTTCTAATTCTTTAAACTCTTCAAATGCTTTTGCGTAAGCTTTTATGTTAAATCTTTTCATTTTTTATCCTTTTATTTAATTATTTTGCTTAAAATAAAAGCCCTTGCTCGTAACAAGGGCTAAAAGGCTCTTAAGCAAAAAGCCTTTTGCAATGAGATATTAAAATCTCTTTTAAGTTGGTGTTTTTAGAGAGAGTGCTTATCTCTTCTAAAAACATTTCATCATCGTAAAGCTTTACGAACTCATCTTCTGAAATTTGTTCTCTAAATAATATGTGTTTTAGCAAAAGATTGTGCTTTTCTTGAAACTCATAAGCACTGAAATTATCTTGCCTATAAGCTATGACAAGTGTTTGTGCTTCTAAGCTCAAGTTATTAAAATCTTTATCATTCAACTCGCTAACCATAACCCTTGCAACTTCGTTTAAGAAGTCTTCTAAACTCATATTTAAATCTATCATCATTTATCCTTTTTGTTTTTTTATTTTTTTTGGCTTTTTAAAAAGCAACTTGTTTTTTATCCGTTTTAAAATCTTTTTTTTGTTTTTTATGGCATTTGGTTAGTCTCCTTTCGTTAGTATATATATGTTTAAAAAACATTCTTTATTATTTTTTTTCGTTTTAAAAACATATTAAGCGAAATGTAACATAATATTCTTAAATTAAACTTAAATAAATGTTATTTTTAAATATTTTTTATATTTTTTATGTTTTATTAACATATATATATTAAACTATCATCATATATCAAAAAAAAGGAAAAAAAATGACAAAAGAAGATTTTCAACAAAAGCTAAAAGATTTGAAATTAAGTCTTACTGACTTTGCAAAACTTATAAACACTCCTTACTCAACCGTGCAAAATTGGACTAGAGAAAATCACACGCCGCCTTCTTGGCTTGAGAGCTGGTTTGATAACTATGAGAAGGCAAAAAGTTTTGATAGTGTAAAAGATGAAGTAATCAAATTAGCTAAATTATTTAATAAAGAATAGATTTAATTCTGAATTTAAATTCTTGTATTTTTTTAAGAATTTAAATTCGCCACCCCACTTAAAAAAATCACATACCATACTAAAGTTAATAAACAATTAATTTTATAAAGAATTTAAATTTATTTTAAGGAAAAATTGGTAAAATACTTGTGTCTTTTGCTAAAGCTTAAGAGTTAAAGATGATTTAAAATTATTTTTAATTTTTGTTTTTTTGGGTGGAAAGATATGGTGGATTAAAGATGATAGAATATATTTTATTTTTAATTCTTGTAATCGCTTTACTTAAAACTTTAAAAAGTTTCTAAGTAAAGCACAATTCAAAAAAACCTAAAAGCATTATAAACTTGCACTGCTTAGCTTTAGCTTAAGGCAAAATCAATCCAAAAAAACTGCGGTGCGGTTTTAATGCTTATAAGAGTGAAAGCTTTTATAAGCAATTGGATGATTTAAATCTTTCAAAATTACGCTTAAAATCAAAAAACTTTACTAAAACATACTAAGATACTAATTTTATATTTAAAACGATTTTAGATATGTTTTTGTTAATTTAAAAGCATATTTTATAAACTCGCCACATCAGATTTTTTTACACTTTTAAAAATTCGCCGCCCCCCACCGAAAGGAAATTTTTTTATTTTTTATGGTTTTTAACTTTAAAAATAAGTGTTTTCGCCGATTTGTGCTAGGTTTTTAGACAATTCTTTAGGATTTTTTTAAAAATTCTAATTTTTCTAAAAAAATATTTTTGCTTTTTTTTGATGGATTTATGTTTTGTATTGAAAACTTTAATCCTTTACAAAAATTATTTTTTTTAGATTTTTTAGCACAATTTAGCACAATTTATAACACAATAATATTTTTAATATTGCTAAAACTACGACTACATAAGCAAATAAACATTTTTATACTAATTTTTAGCTCAAATTCAGAAAATCAAAAACGAAAATTTTTAAACAAAAATAACTCAAAACACGCTCACTAATACTCATTGCCTAGAAGTGAAAATCGTAAAATCATAGGGGGCTATCTTGCCCATCGTAACAATTACCCCTAGCTATGCAAATAATCAATTCTTTTAAAAATTAGCCAATTTGTTTTAAAGCCAAGCAATCATAAAAACAAAAAAATATTTTTAAATTGGGCGACTTGAATTTGAATTTTGGGGGCGATTTATGGCACTAAAATGAGTTTTTGGTTTTGGGTAATCTTTTTGCAAAAAGATTAAGGCTTAAAAATGAACCTAGATAAACTCAAAAAAATGTTTAAAGAAGCAAAAGAGATGAAATACGCTGAACGCAAAGAATACGAGCAAAGCTGCGAGTATTATCATAATAATCAGCTAAGTGATGAAGTTTTGGCAATTCTTAAAGAAAGAGGCCAGCCACCGCAAAGCGAAAACATTTTCGCAATGCTTATAAATAAAGTGCTAGGCTATAAAAACCAAGAGCAATTAGACATCCAAGTATTGCCTACGCAAGAAAGGAACAAAGACTTAGCGATTTTGCTTAGCAATATTTTAGAGAGTTTATTTGATTACGAGTGGCAAAAAGAAAGCAAAAAGCTTTTTTTAGACCTTGCGAATGGGGTGGCAGTCGCTAAGATATGGTGCGTGGCTAGTAAAACTACAAACAGATGGGGCGAACCTAACAAAGAACTTCACATAAAACGCATTGACCCTAAAACATTTTTCATAGACCCTTATAGCAAGGAATATAATGCAAAAGATAGCAGATATTTTCATCATATCCAACTAATTAGCCTTGATGAAGCTAAAAAGCTTTTTAAGGGCAAAATCACTCCTAGCTGTGTGATAACTAATAGTTACGGAAGTGAATTTGTGCGTATAGTTGAGACTTGGTATAAAGAAAACGACGCTTGGCACAGGGTTTTTTGGAATAATGAAATGATTTTTAAAAGTGAAAAAAATGTTTTAAGCTTTAATAAAACGCCTTATGTCGTGCAAAAGTTTAACATAGATGAGAAGAACAACTTCTATGGCTTTTTAAGAACCCTTAAGCCTGTGCTTGATTTTATAAACTACGCTGAAAACAGAATGGCAAATATGCTAAATAGCACTAAAGTTTTTTATGAAAAAAGTGCAGTGGATGACCCTGAAGAGTTCGAGCGTGGTGCGAGTATGGATAATGTGATTTTACCTGTAAGAGATGGGGCGTTATCGGGCAATAAAATCCGTGTAGATAATCAAGCTCAAGAAATAAGTCAAATAGCTGCAAAAGTGAATGAGAAGCGTAACACAGCACAATTTCTAGTAGGTTTTAATAGTGAAATGCTAGGCTTTACAAATACTCGTGTAAGCACAGAAACCGTAATGCAGCGTAATCGTGCAGGTGTGATTAGCCTTGAACTTTATATGCAAAGCACGATAGCATTGCAAAAAAATATGGCAAGAATTATGCTTGATTATATTCAGCATTATTTTGATACGGAGCAAGTGTTTAGACTTGTGGATAAAGAAAATTACGAAATATACTATCAAACAATTAATGAAGCCGTGCAAGAAAACGGCGTAGTAATCTATGAAAACGGAAAGCCTAAAATGAATAATGCAATTTCGTTTGATAGATACGATATACAGCTAAGCACTAGAACAGATACGGACGCAAGTGAGCTTAAGTTTGCAACTTGGGGCGAAATCTTAAAAACTATTGCACCAATAGACCCGCAATTAGTCTATAAACTAATGCCAATGATGTTTAGTGATAGTTCAAATGCAACTTATAGAAAGGTTGCAAATATTATGCAAGAACACATAGAGCAAATGGGGCAAAACGCACAGCAAGACCCAAATGCCGACTTTAATCAAGCTATGCAGCAACTAATGTTACAAGAAAAACAAGCCGACATTAATGTCAAAAAATCAAAAATAGCCGAAAATATAGCCCAATCTCAATATCATCTTAAAAAAACAGATAATCAAGGAGAGCGAAACGACCTTTAAATAAGGCTTTTCGCACCTTTTTTATTTTTTTCTTTCGTTTAAGCAAACTTTAAGCTACCCTTATATATTTTATTTATAAATAAATTTAATATAATAAATTTAAATTTAAATTTTTAATTAGATAATATCTCTTTATTAGAATTTATTAAAATTCAAATTCTCTAAATTCAAAAAAAAAAAAAAAAAAAAAAAAAAAAAAAAAAAAAAAAAAAAAAAAACTTTTATTTATTATATTTTATTATTTTTTTTTATTTTTTTTATATTTATTTTTTTTT